>CAVGLH010000036.1:0-22376 GCA_963630065.1 Bacteroides fragilis
CGTTTATGAACGAGACTTCCTGGTATCGTGCCAAGCGTGGCGACTTGCTGCTCACACCCGAGGAGCAAGAGGCCCTGCTTGAAGCATTCAGAGAGAATGGAGCCGACGTGAGCGTTGGATTCGACGGATACGTAGAGAAAGAAGTGTTCATGAAAGGCTGAACATTGCCACAATAAATGCTAAAACTCAGAAAGTTGCGAGAATCGCGCAACTTTCTGAGCTTTTCCTTGGTGAATTCAAATAAATATCGTAATTTTGCGGCATAGAAAGTGTCACATTAATAAATATTCAAAAATAAAGGAGGTTAATTATGGAAATAATAAAGAACAAAAAAAGATATACATTACCAGACGAGAAAACGGATGCAGCCTTTGTAGGGGAGCCTGCTGTTTGCATGACAAGAATAGACGACTTGCATAATTTGCTAGTCAATCGTGTCATGACCATTCAAAATCCAGAAACCCTCCAGTCTCTCCTTGTATATATAAATAAAACTATTTTCAACAAACAAGATTCTTTTGAAGAAGAATGGAAACGTTCTATCAGCATTGAGGATTTCAGAATGCAATGCAAGAACAAATTAAAGAAAATGTATGAGTAACAGTTTCATCATTCAAATTCTTCCTGAAGCTCAAGACTTCTTGGAATATCTTGCGAAAGACCTTATTATTGGAGGTTATAAAAATGACTTTTATCATGCCTCAAAAATGGTTGATGAAATCATCGACTTCATCTATGAGATTCCTAATGTGCAACATCACATCATACCAGAAGGATTCCAATACCATTTTGAAAGGTATGGAGAAAACCTAAAATATGCTTGCATTAAGCGTAAAACTTCCCACAAAACTACTTGGTATATTTTCTTCGAACAAAGGAACAACCTAATTCTTATAAAGCATATCTCTAACAATTGGATTGAAGGACATTATCTAAGAGAATAACAGATGCTACCCATGAGGGTGTGCCATAAGCCCATGACGCACCCTCATGAATATTTTACTCTCCTTTGAATGTCTCATACTCCTCACGAGAGATTGGTGTTTCAGGATCAACGATGAGGACTTCATCGTAGGTCAAGCCATAGAGGTGATAGACGAGGAAGTCGATTTGGGTCTCCAAAGAGGTGGTGTCGGCTTGCTTATCCTTGCTCTTTTCCGTTAAAATTATATCAACAATTTCTTCTATAGTCTCATATTTCTTTGGTCTTTTGAAAGGTAATGCGGATATAGATGCTGCTTTCAGAGTATATGCCCCACCAGCAGTCATTACACCAATATAATGGAAATAGTGATGCATTAATTTACTATTCAGCCACCCTAATAAATACTTGACTGGAATTTGAGTAGAGGTCAAAATATAACCATTACTTGGCAAATAGTGCTGTTTATCATCATAAGCGAAAGCCCAGTTGTTTGCAGTCAATCCCCAAATTATCTTTTCTTGCTTTTCAAATTCAGGATAATAACTTGCTGCGCATCTTTGCAAAGCATACCATTCATAACGTTTTCCTGTTTCTTCTTGATTTCTCGCCAACAAAGCATTTCTATAAACCAATAAATGCTGATAAATTCCAGGAAACTCGTCCTTTAAAAGAGTTTCTGCTTTTTCAGAAGCACCTTTTATCTCCATATCTTCATGTAATGGAAAATGCCATGGCAAAAAGAGTAAATTTTCATCACTCTCATTATAATACCATTTTCTGATATTTCGCCCTTGAAGCATATTCTTGATTACCCTATTGCTCTTCTCATCTTCGGATATGAGTTTTTCTTTTTGCTCATCTGTGATGATGAATGCGGGATTATAACCTGTTGTTACACCACGATAAATATTCACGCCTTCGACAGCTTCTAAAGAACAGCTATTCTTCTCTATTTTACGCTTTAAAAGAAGTCCTGACACATCAGCAAAAGACCATTCGTTCTCATCCAAGAATTCTTGTGGATAAGAACCAAAGCTGTCTATTTTCTCTGCAAATTCTGCACGAAACTGTTGCGCATCCAACTTATAAAAGCGCTCATACGTAAAACTATTCCCATTAATAGGCAAAGCCTTACGGACATTAAGAACTACGCTAGATACCAAAATGTCCTCAAAGACTTCAACTTGCTCAAAGTTTATAAGAGCATTTATTTGGTTGTTAATCAAATAACTTCTTACTAACTTTCCGTAACCAGTATTGAAAAACTTATTTGTTGTAATATAGCTAAGTATTCCACCTTTTGTTAGCAAATTCATTCCATGCTCAACAAAGTATATACTCAAATCTGCCGTACCACTATATACCTTATAACCCTTTTTCAATGTACTAGCTATATACTTCAATTTCTTTGCCTCAACATACGGCGGATTCCCAATCACTATATCAAACCCACCTTTCTCAAATACATCCGCAAAATACGTATGCCACAGGAAGAACTGGCTATTCGGAATTTCCAGTTTATCCACAGCATCCTGCACTTCTTTATTGCCCTCTGTACAAATCTTAATGTAATCTTTCACGTACTTATCTATCTCCTTACGACGCTGTGCACGCAAGGTATGGTCGGTGATGCTAAAGTAAGATTTCACCAAGTCTTGGATGGTCTTCTGAACATCAGTCTCCTCGAAGCCAAGCGACAAGACACCACGTGTCTTCTTGGTGTCCCTGCCAGTCTTCACCTTCTTGGAAGTCATATTCAAATCCACTCCCATAAAACTCTCCAGCAGCGAGTTGCCCTGCATTATCTTGAAGTCGAGGTTAGGCAATGGCATGGGTTCTTTCTCATCGATGATAAGTGCCAGCCAGAAACGGAGACGGGCAATATCCACGGCTCCCTTCTCTATATCCACACCATAGATATTGTTCTGAATGATGTGACGCTTGATGTCGGCGGCATTGTCGGCTTCAAAGATTTCGATAGCCTTGCGACAACTGTAGAGTTCCCGGAGCAAGCCCATAGGGAATGCACCCGAGCCAATGGCTGGGTCGCATATCTTTACATCTATCAACTTTTGGTCGATGGCCATGGCGAGTTCCGAAGAAGCTCCACCCAGCTCCTCCACATCATAAGTCTTCACAAAGTTGGCGATATGTTCTTTCCGGGAATCATCCTCTATACCTGTCTGAAGATAAGCCGTCAGCGACTCCTGGCACATATAGCGCACGATTTCCTTTGGGGTATAAAAGGCGCCCTTGTCCTTGTTGTCCTCCAAAAGGTTCTCGAATATCTTGCCCAGCATCTCCGGGTCCACCCCCACCTCAGCATCATTCGGGTCGTTCTCGTCGATGGTAAAGTTGTAACTGTCGAAGAAGTCGAAGAGCGATTGGAACATCCCGGCAGGGAAACGGGAATCCACCTCGTCTATCTGCTCCTGCTGGAAGAGACCACCATTCAAGTATGGTATTTCCTCTGCACGAGGAATAAACTTCACACCCACTCCATTCACCAAGGGCGCAGAGGCTCTGTCCTCGGGCTTGGTATTGAGCAAGCCAAAGAACATCGGTTCGAGCACCTTGTCCAAGAAATCATCCTTTACGGCATCCTCAGCCCCATAGAAAAGGTCGTGCATGTAATGCAGGTTGTTTGCGAGCCACCCCTTGCTCTGCAAGAAATAGAGAAAGACGATGCGACCCATCATCTTCTTGATATAGTCGCGCACCAACTTTTCGTCTTTGCCAAAAGAGGTAAAGAACTGCTCGTCAGGCTCGCCAACCTCCTGCTCCACCCACTTGTTGCCTTTCTTGACAAACTCCTTGCCCGTCAAGAACTTCACAAACTCGGCATACTGCTTGCGATACTCGTCGAAGAAATCGTCGGACAGAGCCTCAACGGAGAAGGCGTTCTTGATTTCCAGATATTCGTCCGCCTTCTTCTGCAAGTCCATGAACCGTGCAACAGGAGTCTTATAGAACGCCTTGGCATCGCCAAACACGTAGGTGAAACGCTTGGCATTGGTAGCCTCAGCATCGCCCTTCAAGTCGCAGATGAGCGACAAGCGCCAGTTGGTGCCGTCATCAAACACCGCCAATGCTGCGTCAAGATTCCACCCCAGATAGGGGCGCACAAGATTGCGCAGTCCCACCTTGCGGCGAAGCACCGAGCCATCCTCCATGTCATAATAGAAGAAGCCCATCTTATAACCGTCCTTGGTCATTGTCGAACCCAAGTAATACCCCTTCCGCTCCTCCGCATCCTCGTCCAAGGCCTCGGGCTGGATGCGCACCTTGTCGGCACGGAAGTAATCCTTCATCATCATCTGCCACTTCGACAGATTGAACTTCGACTGGAAGAGTCGCAGCAAACTATCTTTTGTATATGCCATAACTATCTTTTCTGTTCTGTTTTTACACCTTATTATATATGCCAACTACCCAAACTATACGAAAGTCTCCGACACCACAATCTGCGGTTCCAAGACCTCCTCGCTCCGTTCCTCGTCGGTATCCAGCGGAATGTTGTATCGCTCATAGAGTTCATCTATCTTGGCAATGGTCTGCGCCATGATTTCCTCCGTAGAAGGCTTCAGCTTCTTGACGGAACGATGGAAACTGTTGATGCCCGAGTTGAGACCAGTGAACACACCCAGCTCCACGATTTTCATCAACTTGGCTATCTGTCCCTGCGCCTTCTCCGCTTCTGCCCCATCCGCCAAGTTCAGCGTTCGGTTGAGCGTTCTGAGCACACTCTGCACATTATCGGTAGCCTTGTCTCTCTTGCTGTTGGCCATGCTGTCGGCATCCGCCACCTTACTCATCGCCTGCCGGTAAGACAGCAAGGCTTGCTTCACCTGCCCGTAATGGAAATCTATCACTGGCATAAAGTCGCCAGGCTTCTCGGGCATGCTAGCCTTCAGTATATCCATCGCATCCAAGAAAGGGATGGACAGAACCTCTCCGTCACTCCTCACCCAATAATATTCCACCTTCTGGGGAGAAGAGAGATACACGACGGTGGAATGCAGCAAGTCCTTTTCCGACAATTTCACGTCATGCTGCATCGCCAATACATCCGCCACCTCCCTCACCGTCCGGCTCTTCATCGGCAGAGCCTTGATTTTGTTGTAGAGCTTGCGATTGGTCTGATAGAGCGCACGGGCCTCTTCCAAGAACCTGAGGTTCCTGTCCACCGCATCCTGTATATCGGGATTGAACATCTGAAACTCCTTCACGATTTCCTCACGAGAGTATATCTGGGCATCCTCGCCAAAGGCGGAATGGAAGCCCTGCAACTTGATGAGGGCATTGCTGTAGAGATGAATCTCCTTGTTGCCCTGCGCCGAAGGATAGAACATATAGTTGTAGATGCAATCCGCCACCGAACCGATACGGTTCACACGACCGATGCGCTGCATCAATCGGGTGGCGTTCCATGGAGAATCGTAATTGATGATGACGTTGGCACGATGCAGGTTGACACCCTCGGCAAGCACATCGGAAGTGATGACGATGTTGTAATCATCGGTCTGCTCGGCATAGTTGGCGTCGAAGCACTTACGAATCATCTCCTGCCGGGCATTGCGGTTGCCGGCGCAAACATCCAAGATGTCCTGGCGGTGCAAGCGGTTCTTCAACTGTTCGGTGAGATAGTTCACCGTATCGACACTCTCCGAGAAAATGACCAACTTGCCTGTCGGATTCATCTTCTTGTCGAAAAGTTCATGCTGGAGCTTATCGATGAAGAGTTCCAGCTTAGGGTCTTCGCTTACGGCATCCCATTGCTTGCAGAGCGACTTCAACTTGTCGGCATCCTCGTGGAGCATCTGCAGAAAGCGGTCGTTGAAGTCCTCATTCCCAAACACCGTATCTTCCTCCTTCAATCCTTTCTCCACGGCATACTCGATGATGCGGTCCAACTCCCAGCCCTTGGCTTGCTTGTCCTTCACGTCGATGTCGGGGGCAATGATAACCTTGTCTTGCTCAAACATCCTGATCATGTCCTCGGTGATTCGGAGGAAGGTATGGAGCGATCGGCGGAAGGCATAGAAGCTGCTCTCCAGTCGCTTGACCATGTGAACACGATAGATACCCGTCAACATGGTGGAGATGTGGAGGGCAGTAGGATACTTTTTGCGAGCCTCGCCCTGCAGGAACTCCACGGCTCGATAACGGGCATAGTGCAAGCCCTTGCCTTCGGGATTGCTGTCACTGTTCGGCGTATCGGTCAATATCTCCATCGTGCTATAGAAGAGCTCGTCCAAGCCACCGTTCAGTTCATACTCCAGTTCCTTGGGAGGCAGGATGTCGGGGAACACGATATGCTGCGCATCCAAGTCTTTCTTGTAGGCCGGCACATTCTTGATGTTGTTGCGGGTTCGGCGCACCGTCACCTTGTCTATCACTTGCGTCCTTATCTGCTCATACAGATCGTCGGTACGCTTGGCAAACTCTGCGTTTCGCTTGCCCTCGTTATCCGCCTTGCGCTCACGCATCAACTTGTCGTATTCCTCTATCCAAGGCGAGAAAGCCACAGGCAGGTTCTGTATGCCCTCGATGGTGGAGTAACGGGCGTTCTGGAAGAGCAAGAGCAGGTTCAAGAGGTCGGTAGGACGGTTGTTGAGCGGTGTTGCCGAAAGCAGCATCACCTTCTTCTGGTGCCCCCTGACCAAGCCCTCGTTCACACGAGGAGTCTTGCATACGAGTTGCAGGTCATCATATCTGCCTGCGGTAGCCCCACGGAAGTTGTGCGCCTCATCCACAATGACAAGGTCGTACTCGCCTTTTTCCCGGAAGTTGCCCTCGCCGGCAATAATCTTGTTCAAGCTGCCATTGCTCACAAACTGAGCGTATCGCTTGATGCCGAAGAGCCTGAAAGTCTCCGTCCAGTTCTTCTCCAAGGCTGGCGGATAAACCACCAAGACATTGGTGTATCTGCCGTTCGCCTCGATGAATCGCTTGGCTATCATCGTGGCGACGATAGTTTTTCCGAGACCCACCACATCGGCGAGGAAGAATCCGTTGTGCTGCATCAGCATCTGATAGCCCTGTATCACGGCATCGTGCTGATAGCGAATATCCTTCACGCCTTCCGGCATCTCCATCGTGAAGTCGTCCTCCACTTGCGAGCCGAAGGTATCAATCAACACCTTCATATAGATTTCGTAAGGCGTAGGCAATGCACCGAGGTGGGTCTTCGCCTTCATCTCCTCGATGTCTTGCATGTCCAATGGCACGGCATCCTGCCAAAGCGTCTCAAACTCATGCTTGCAATATTCCACATCGTCGTAGTCCTTCATCGCCACGTTCAGCTCGTAGCGGTTGCTCTGCGTGGTTCCCATTCCCGAGTCTGAGAGATTGGAAGAACCCATGATGACCCAACCATCGGAGTTTGGGTTGTGGTCTTCGGGCAAGAGAAGATAGAACTTGGCATGGAGGTTCTTACTGCGATGGATGCGAATCTCCAATCGCTTGTCGATGATGTCCTGGCAGAACTGGAGGATGCCCCGCTCGGTCTCTTCGTCATAGCCGGCATTGCGCACCTCCTCCACAAAGTTTTGGGAGTAAGCCTTGCGAATCTCCTCCTCGTCTATCTTTCCGAAGAAGAGTTTGGACTGTTTGCGGAATATGTTGTCGATATTGATGCCCACCAATATCTGAATCTTCTTGACCCGGGCAAATTCCTCCCGAAGTTTGAAGTAGCCAGAGCTTCGGAAATAGCCCACCACAGCCTGGAAGGTATGAAAATCGAGCATATTGCGGGCTATTCCCTTGAACTTCTCGAACAAGGACTTATCGGGTGTATTATTGAAAAACTTGGTGCTCATCGTCTGCGTCTCCTTAGGTTGTTAGCACTTCCGCCATTCCCCCAAGCAGAGCATTCGATTGATTCGTTTATTTTTTTTGGATTGCTATCAAAACAGAAATGGCGCAGGGAATCTATCGCTCGAATCACCCCTACACACTGCGGTCCTAGGAAAACCTTACGTACTAAGGGTAAGAAGCAAATAGAAACCTACGCCAAACTTGCATATATCTAGGAAGCACAGGATGCACCCTCTCCATACTAGGTACGGAAAGGGCACACCTATGCCCGTGTATATACACGATAAGCGAAGGCGGCTACCGCTGTCTTCATCTGAGTACGAACATGAAATTTCCTAGGTTTCAGTGTGTCAGATAAAAACGTTGATACACGTCTTTCTTATTATGATAGGCCAAGCCATGGACTTGACAGGGCCGGCAACTCATTGCCAGCCATCCACGGCAAGACGATTGCAAAGCTAATGCAAACGAGCACAATGAAAGTTTGCTTTCAAATTGCCGAGTGCAGCTTAGCTTATGCAAAGGTACGGAAAAGAAATGGAAGCCGCAAATTTTAGGGCAAGAAAATTGCAGATTCTAAAGCAATCCCGACAAATCTATCTTATAGTTGGTCGGGAGTTGCTGCTCCTTTTGGATAAACATAGCCATGTAGATAGGAAGATAAGTAACCTTGCCCACTTGCTTCACATTGTCATTGCATAGCACATAACCTCTTGGAATCTTATAGGTAGTAGAATTCAACACATTGGACAGAGCCTTATGACGCTCATAATCCTTACCCGATTTCACCTCTATCGGCAACACCTCGCCATTTTGCTCCACCACAAAATCCAACTCTCCCTGTCGCTTGCTATTGTAATAATACAATGGGAAGCCATGGGCACATAATTCCTGAGCCACAACATTTTCATATACGGAGCCGAAATTGATGGAAGGCTCATTGTCGAGAATTTTCAATTGAATGCCATCTGCATAGAGACTTGCTAGAAGACCGATGTCACCCATGAACAATTTGAAGAGATTACGACTACTGGAGAGTATCAATGGCACCATCGGTTCCTCTACATTGTAAACAGGCAGAGCCACTCCTGCATCCTTGAGCCACAAGAAACTATTCTGGTAACGCGAGAACTTTAGATTCTCATTTAAGTTTTTGAGAATGAATCGCTTGTTCTTGGCATCAAGCTCAGCAGGAATTCTTTCGAATATCTCCTCTATGTAAAGCTTATGGTCAGGATCATATTTAGCTATGTCTTGTTTATACATTCGAACTATGGAGCGCTGCTCTTCCATCACTTCTTGCAAATTATTGGTGTCCAAGTATTTCACAACGGCAGCAGGCATTCCACCAACAATGAGATAAAGACGGAATGTCTCCATCATCTTCTCATGTATAAATTCATCCACAGCAGTACCCTTGTCGAAATGCTCCTTTAACACCTGAATGATTTTGGCATTGATGCCCAGGGCGGACGCAAACTCCTCAAAGTCCAAAGGATACATATCCTTGATTGTCATATAGCCCACTGGAGCCGAGCGTAAATTCTTTATCTCGACACCCAACAAACTTCCACTTAATATATAGCGATAACTACCTTCCTCGACCAAGAACTTGATGGCGGTAACAAGTTCGGGGCACTCCTGCACTTCGTCAAAGAAAACAAGCGTCTTCCCCTTGACTAAATTTTGTTTCGTTATAGTGGATAGACGCAGCAAGATATCCCGACTGCTTGTTGCCTTGCTAAAAACACTAACCAAGCCAGGGTTCTCGATAAAGTTGATTTCCACAAAATGCTCGAAATGCTCATACCCAAAGCGTCGGATAGAATAGGTTTTTCCTATCTGCCTAGCTCCAGTAAGCAACAATGCCTTTTTATTTTGTTCAAAAAAGCACTCTAAGTAACTGTCTATCTTGCGCTTAACCATATCTTTGTCCGCTTTTCCAATACTAAACGAACCTATTTTGTCCGTTTTTCCAAGGCAAAAATACTATATTTTGTCCGTTTTTCCAAGGTTAAATCGGTCTATTTTGTCCGTTTTTCCAAGATTTAACGTTTGACAACCCTTCTACGATTATGATTCCCCGTCATTAATCAGCATACAGTTTCATCGTGTCTTGTCGCGTGAACGCCAGTTCCTTGTAGAAGTCCCGGAGATAGGCGGAGACCTCTGCCTTGTCGTCGGCTGAGACGAAGAGGTTGTCGCCCAGCTGACGTTCCAGCGTTGTCAAGCCGTCGGACAGCGACTCGATTTCTCCCTCGTAATCCCTTCCGTCATCGGGACTCTTACGGATGCGATGATACTTGATGTCCTCGGCGAGGGCATTCTTCATCTCCACCAGTTTGTCGGCGAAAGGGGCGAAGAGGGCGCGAATCACGATATTGCGGATGGCATCACGCTCCTCCGGCTCTTGCCAAAGACAATGATAGATGGGCAGGAGGTCGCAAACCGCCACTTCCCCACGATCTTGCATGAAGGCGGAAGTACGGAGCAAGCGGACGATGTTCTTCCAGCGGCGGTCGCTCACATAGATATTCCTGCGCTCGGCAGCCTCATCCACGTTCACGGCACGCAGGCTCTTTCGAATGGAGGAAATGGCATCGAGGACAGCCTCGCTCACACCTATCCCGTTTATCTTATTTGTCCATTCCCAATACTCCTCTGCAGAAATAGCAGCTGGACTCTTCACTCTTCGTTCTTCACTCTTCACTTCCAACAGCATCTCCCGGAAATTCTTCTCTTGTCTGATCGGTCTGCTCTCAATGCGAATCACGAATCTATCCCAAAGAGCCTCCAATCCCTCGCCCTTGGCAGGCAACTCATTGCTTGCCGCCACGAGGAGTTTCAAAGGAAGATGAATTTCCCGGTTGCCATTGCGGAAGAGTTTTTCGTTGATGACGGTGAGGAGGGTGTTCTGAATAGCTGGTCCCGCCTTCCATATCTCATCGAGGAAGACGACATCGGCAGTGGGCAGATACCCGTCCACCGCACGCTCGTAGGTATCCGAGGTCTTCAACTTCTGAATACTCACGGGACCGAAAATCTCGTCGGGCGTGGAGAAGCGCGACATCAGATATTCGAAGCTCCGGGCATCCCGGAAGGCTGTCTTCAACTGACGAGCCACCATACTCTTCGCCACTCCCGGTGGTCCCAAAAGAATAACGCTCTCGCCTGCCAGAGCGGCAAGGAGCGAGAGCGAAATTTCTGTATCTTTCTCATAGATGCCCCGGTTCATCTCCGTGAGCAACTGTTCGAATCTTTCTTTCATGTATTTACTTTACATTTCCTACCTTGATCAAGTACTCGGCTATCTGAACGGCGTTCAGGGCTGCACCCTTGCGAATCTGGTCGCCAGTGAGCCAAAGAGTGTTGCCGTTGTCGTCAGCCAAGTCCTTGCGGATACGGCCTACATAGACATCGTCCTTGCCGGCACTCTCCAAAGGCATGGGGTAGATATAGTTCTGGGCATCGTCCTTCACCGTTACGCCGGGAGCTGCCTCCAAAGCCTTGCGGATATCCTCCACTGCCAATGGCTTCTCGGTCTCAAACCATACGCTCTCTGAGTGGGAACGGAGGGAAGAAACACGCACGCAAGTGGCACTGGTGCGAACGTCGGAGTGCATGATCTTGCGGGTCTCGTTGTACATCTTCATCTCCTCCTTGGTATAGTCGTTGGGAGTCATCTTGTCAATCTGAGGGATGACGTTGTAGGCCAACTGGTGGGGGAACTTGTTGATATGGTCTGTCTTACCCGTCTCGATGAGGTCCTTGTACTGCTGCTGAAGCTCGGCCATGGCAGCGGCACCGGCACCCGAGGCACTCTGGTAAGAGGAAATATGAATCTTCTTGATGTGGCTCATGTCGTCGATAGGCTTCAACACCACTACCATCATGATGGTGGTACAGTTGGGGTTGGCGATGATGTTGCGTGGACGATTGAGGGCATCCTCGGCGTTCACCTCGGGCACTACCAAAGGCACGTCGTCGCACATGCGGAACGCACTGGAGTTGTCAATCATCACGGCACCATACTTGGTGATGGTCTCGGCAAACTCCTCGGAGGTGCCGCCACCAGCTGACGTGAAAGCAATATCGACATCCTTAAAGTCATCGTTATGCTGCAAAAGTTTGACCTCATAGTCCTTTCCCTTGAAGTTGTATTTTCGTCCGGCAGAACGCTCAGAACCAAACAACACCAAATCGTCCATCGGGAAATTTCTCTCAGCAAGGATGCGCAGGAACTCCTGACCTACTGCGCCGCTTGCACCAACAATTGCTACTTTCATAATCGAATCTTTTTAATTTATAAAGTTGTTATAAGTGATAAAATCCGCTGCAAAGTTAAGGTTTTTTCTACGAAATCAAGCACAAAACCCGAAAAAATACTGCTTTTTGCTGCATTTTTTCGGGTTTTGCTTACTTTTTAGTATGAATATGCACTGGTCTGACAGATAAAAGTTGCAAAACCAGGATTAGAGGATTCTACCCGTTACCTGCAACTTAAGCACAGGATAGTACTTCCAGTTGCTGACAAACTTGGAAATCTCGTCATTTCCGGAATCAGAAAGCATTTTCGTGACATTCACTTCCTCGCCATTCTGGTAGAGTCGCATCTTGCCCATGAACTGGCAGCCCAGTTCAAAGCGAAAGCCTATGCGGTTCTTCGGCACCAGCCGGCCAAAGCCCAAGCCCAGGTAAGGGCGGAAAGACTTGCAGCGGATGTCGGCATCGATATCGCAATTATCGTTAAACTTCACATTATAGTCGCTCAATTCCACACCCACGATGTCCAGAATCTCACTCTTAAACTCCGGATATGCGTCTACAAGATCCTTCAACTCATCACTATGGCCAGTCACCTTGACAATCTTCGGTCCACCGAAGGAAAAGCCTCCTGCAATGAAGAACTTGCTGTTGCCACCGAAAGGATATATATTGGCCTTGACGTTGAAAATGGTACGGCTGAAGTCGCCCTTGATTTTCACATTGGATTCAGGTATTGACACCGATACACCTTGCTCCTCAAGCGAAGAGGCCTGTAGCTTGACATTCTCGTTGATGGCGAAAGTTGGCATAAAGCTAGCTCCAGCCTCAATCTCCACGAAACTGGTGAGAGGGGCAGCCACCCCCACGCTGATACCCTCGGTACTGGCACCGACACTGACACCCAAATGGTTGAAAATCCCCCTTGTGAACTGTGCAAATCCACTAGACACACACACCAGGCTTACAAAAGCCGTCATTACGATTCTTCTCATAAAGTCATTATATTTTATAGATTCAACTTCTTCCTTTTAAATTATTCATTCCTTATTATTGGGAAAAACACCATTTAACGCTTGCAAAGATATATAAAAAATAACAAAAACAAAACAACTTTACCATATTTTTATACTTACACTGTCAAAAACTTTGCCCTTTCGATATTTATTCGTACTTTTGCACCCAAGAAAGTAAAGAGAGAAGGAAAAAGAGTGAAAAACACCCTTGAAAGCTCTCACACCCATTCAACAACAAAAACAAAAGCCCATGCTGAATTTCACCGAATACTTTCCGATAACCGACCCTACGCTGATTTTCTTCGTAGTGCTGATTATCATCCTCTTTGCCCCCATCATCATGGGCAAGCTCCGCATCCCCCACATCATCGGGATGGTGCTGGCCGGAGTGCTCGTGGGCAAGTACGGACTGAACATCCTGGAGCGCGACTCCTCGTTCGAACTTTTCGGAAAGGTGGGGCTCTACTACATTATGTTTCTCGCTGCCCTGGAGATGGATATGGAGGGCATGAAGAAGAGCAAGTCCAAACTGGCCATCTTCGGCCTGCTCACCTGCCTCATCCCCTTCGCCCTCACCCTGGGCATGAGTACATGGCTGCTCCACTATTCCCTCAAGGCCTCCATCCTGCTCAGCTGCATCATGGCCTCGAACACGCTGATAGCCTACCCCATCGTGGCCCGATACGGTCTGCAACAGAAGCCGAGCGTCACGCTGAGCGTGGGGTCGAGCATGATTTCGCTCCTGATCTCGCTGGTAATCCTGGCGGGATTGGTGGCCTCTTTCTCTGAGCACGACGGCGTGTTTTTCTGGATTTTCTTCTTTGTCAAGTTTGCCGCCTACTGCGGATTCATGGTCTTTCTGATTCCAAGGCTCACCCGCTGGTTTCTGCGCCGCTATAGCGATGCGGTAATGCAGTTCATCTTTGCGATGTCGATGCTCTTTATGAGCGCCGCCTTCTCCCAGCTGGTGGGCATCGAGGGCGTGTTCGGTGCTTTCTTCGCCGGACTCATCCTCAACCGCTACATCCCCCACGTTTCGCCGCTGATGAACCGCCTTGAGTTCATCGGCAACGCCCTCTTCATCCCTTATTTCCTGATAGGCGTGGGCATGCTCATCAACGTGGGACTGCTGTTCCAGGGCAGCCACATTCTCTGGGTGGTGCTCTGCATCGTGTTCTTCGGCACCCTGGGCAAGGCGTTGGCCGCCTACATCGCCTGCCTGGGGTTCAAGATGCCTCTCTCTTCGGGCCACATGATGTTTGGCCTCACCTCCGCCCATGCCGCCGGCGGCATCGCCATGGTGATGGTGGGCATGCGACTGGCCACGGGACCTGGCACCTACCTCGTCGACGACGACATGCTCAACGGCGTGGTCATCATGATATTGTTCACCTGCATCATCTCCTCCATCATCACCGACAGGTCTGCGCAAAAGATTATCCTTCGCGACAAGGAGCTGCCCAATGCTGAGGACGACAACAAGAGGGGGAGTGACGAGAAGATTCTCATCCCCGTGAAATATCCCGAATATGCCGACAACCTGATGAGCCTCGCCTTCTTGGTGAGAAACCAGAAACTGAACAGGGGGCTGGTGTGCCTCAACGTGGTGTACGACGACGAAGACATGCGCTACAACCAGGAACAGGGTAGGCAGCTTCTGGACCATTGCAGCCAACTGGCTGCCGCCACCGACGTGATGACGCAGACACAGGTGCGCATCGCCGCCAACATAGCCAATGGCATCAAGCATGCCTTCAACGAGTTTCAGTGTTCCGAGATTATCATCGGAATGCACATGCACCCCGAGGTGTCGCCGAAGTTCTGGGGCGAGTTCCACCAAAGCCTCTTCAACGGCCTGAACCGCCAAATCATCATGGCCCGCATCAAACAGCCGCTCAACACCATCCGAAGGATTCAGGTGGTGGTTCCCTCTAGGGCCGAGTTTGAGCCTGGCTTCTACCGCTGGGTAGAGCGACTGGCCCGTTTGGCTGGCAACCTGGAGTGTCGCATCCAGTTTCATGGCCGCGAGGACACCCTGTCGTTCATCAACGAGTACATCACCAACCGCCATCACGAAGTGCGCGCCGACTATACGCTGATGAGCCATTGGAACGAAATGCCGCGAATAGCCTCGCAGATAGCCGACGACCACATGCTGGTGGTGGTCACCGCCCGCAAGGGAACCGTCTCCCACAAGACAGCCCTGGAACGTCTGCCCGAGGAGATTACCCGCTTCTTCTTTGGCACCAACCTGATGATCATCTTCCCCGACCAGCACGGCGACTCATCGGGCGAAGCCCTGACCTTCGCACAGCCTCAGCACCAGGAGGAAATCAGCGCCTACGTGGCCTTCAACCAATGGCTTAAGAAAAAGGTAAAAAGGTAAAAGCCATACAATCTATTATGCAATGAGGCTCTGTGGATTCTTATACCACAGAGCCTCATTATATTTTTCCATTGATGGGATTGCCTACTTGGTGTTCAGCACCAATTTCTTCGCTTTCATATTCTCGGGCGCCACAGTCAATTCCACCTTTCCAGCCTTGTCACCAGATCGCAAAATCACGAGGGCCGAGCCTTGGAAGAGGTTGCGCTGGATGGTCTTCTCCAACTGTGTCTTTCCGATGTGGAGCTCGTCGGAGGCAATATTTCCATTGTCCACGCCCACGATGTCGGCATCGCCCTTCACAGTGAAGGTCAACTTGTCGAAGGCATTCTTATCCTTCACGTCAAGCACTCTGCGCCCCTTCTTGTCCACGGCATAGATGCGAACGTGCATCAAGTCCTGTCCGTCAGCATGCCACGTCTCCGCATCTGGCACAATCTTCAGGGCCACAGCCTCGCCCGTGGTCTCTATCTGATGGCGGGCCACCACCTTTCCGTCCTTTTTGGCCACGGCCAGCAAAGTGCCGGGAGCAAAGGCGATGTCATCCCACTTGATGCGGGCACGCTGCTTGGGGTCTTCCGAGTTCTTCTTCACACCCATGCTCTTGCCGTTGAGGAAGAGCTCCACCTCGTCGCCATTGGTGTAGGTGTAGAGCGAAACCTTCTCACCAATCTCACGGTTCCAGTTTTCCGAGAGTTTGTTCACCGCCACGTTGATGCCGTTCCACTGGGTGTTGCCCCCAGCCTTCTCAATCACACCGATATGAACCGTCGGCTCGTCGCTGAACATACTCTTCACGAAGTAGGCATCGGGCTTAGGTTGCAGGGAGAGGTCGAACACGCCTTGGTTCCATCCCTTCACCGGCCATCCCATGCTCTCGCCCAGATAGTCGATGGCCCCCCAGTAGGCTAGGCCCACCACCTTGTCGCGGTCCATCTCGTAGAAGTTAGGACCCATGGCTGCCGTGCTGGCCTCGCTCTGGTAGAACATCTTTTCGGGATAACGCTTCATGTCGCCGGGGAAATACATGTAGCGATAGTTGTAGGAGTTCATCTCCGTCTCCACCGCCAAATCGGCCGGGAGGCTGTCTGTCTCCAGGTTGCGGTAACGGGGGTGCATGGCCACGGTGGTGAGGCGGGTGTCGTCGTAGCGGTGGAGCAATTCTTTCTGTAGCTTGTAGGCAGTGACTCCCCAGTCGTTGAAAGGCAGGTTGCTATACTGCTGCAACTCGTTGCCCAAGCTCCACACCACCACGGAAGGATGGTTGCGGTCGCGCTTCACCCATTCGGGGATGTTCTTCTGCCAGAGACTCTCCCACTCCACTCTGCCGCCGGCATACTGTGTGAGCCACTTGTCATAGAGTTCGTCGACGACGAGAATGCCCAGTCGGTCACAAATCTTGAGGAAGTCCTCACTGTATGGATTATGGGAAGAACGAACATGGTTGAACCCGAACTCCTTCATCATCTTCAATCGTTTCTCGATGGCACGAGGATAGGCTGCTGCACCGAGGGCACCGAGCGTATGATGGTTGGCGTAGCCTTTGAGGAGCACTTTCTTGCCATTGACGAGCAGGCCCTGCCGGGCGTTCAACTCGATGGTACGAACGCCGAAGGGTTCCTTGATTTGGTCGGCCACATTACCCTCACTGTCATAAAGGGTCACCTCTGCCGTATATAAATAAGGTGTATCGGGTGACCAGAGTTTAGCACCAGACAAGGAGATGCTTGGCAACTCATACTCCCGGTCTCTCCACTTGGCGTTGAAGCCGATATCGCTCTTCTGTTGAGCCACCACTTTGCCCTCGGCATCGAGGATACGCACCTGCACTGGGATGGAGGCCTTGCCTTGTCCCTTGGGCAGTTTCTGAAGGTTGACGATGTTTGCCTGGATTTTCACCTCCTGGTTGTTCACCGTGCGGATGTAAAGGGGATGGCGGGGGAAGAACAACTGAGAGCCAGTGACGATAAGGTTGACATCACGATAGAGGCCAGCACCCGTAAACCAACGGGAGTTGTTGGGCTGTCCAGTATCTGCTTTCACGGCGATTTCGTTCACCTGCCCCCACTTCAAGAGCTTAGACAGGTCTACGTCGAAGCCGAGGTAGCCATAGTCGGTTCCTCCGATACGCTTGCCGTTGAGATAAACATCGCCCACAAGCATGATACCTTGGAAGTCGAGCATGATACGCTTGCCCTTCCACTCCTCTTTGGGAGTCAGCTCATAACGGTACCAGCCGATGCCCATTTCCTTGAATCCACGTGGACTCAAGCGGCTGCGCACATTGCTGCCCGCGTCGCTGTTGTCGGGTCGCTCACTGGCATCGGGAGCCACCCAGTCCTGCCCTATCAGGAAGTCGTGGGGCAGGTTCACCACCTCGTCGCTTCCCTTGGAGTTCTTCAGATTTTCCACTGAGCCGACATCGCCACGATGGAATTGCCAGCCCTTGTTGATATTGACAGTGTCCCGCTCCGCCGCCAAGCCTGTCATCGGCAGAGCCAAGCCAGCCATCAGAAGCGAAGCAAAAAGTATTTTAGTTTGATTCATTTTTAAACTTAATTATTAATTCTCATTTAGTTTCCGTCGGGCTTGGTCGTGTCTTGCTTCACCGACGGATACCACACGAACTTGTTGAAATCATCTGGCTGCGCAGGATCAAAGTCCTTCCAATCGGAGCGAAGATACTTCACAATCGGCAGATTGAGCTGCTTCATCCCCATCACCACCATCTTCGACACCTCGTAGGCCCCGTAAGGATTGAAATGGGTGTTGTCGGCAAGAGCCTTCGGCTGTTTGGGGAAAGAGTTGGCTGGATAATGCACCAATGCCTTCGTACTGTTCTCGAAGCCCAGCGTCTCGAAGAAGGTGCGGGTCATGTCATGGAGTTCGATGACTGGCACGCCCTCGCGCTTGGCCACGGCACGCATGGCATCGGGATAGTTGCCATGAGTCTCCTGTATCTTGCTATGGGTGGCATCGTCGAAACGACGGCGCTGGGTGGGAGTCACGAAGATGATGTTGCCACCCTTGCGGCGCACCTCGTCGACAAACTTCTTCAGATTATAGGAGAAATTATACCAGGCTCCGCTGCCCGCCGATTTCTCCTTCTGGTCGTTGTGGCCGAACTCGCAAATCACGTAATCGCCCTTCTTCATCATCGCCAACACCTTGTCGAGACGGTTGGAAGCGAGGAAGGAGCCTGCCGTCAAACCGCTTTCCGCATGGTTGGAAATGGCAACCTCGGGACCGAACCATCGGGTCACCATCTGTCCCCAACTGGCGTAAGGCTCGGTAAACTGGTCTACCACGGTAGAGTTGCCGCAAAGGAAGACGGTCGGGACCTCAGCCGAAGCAGGCTCCACCTTGATTTTTTTCACCACAGGAGCCGCACCCGTAAACTCCAGAGTCAGTTTCTCGTCCCAGGTGAAATAGTCCTTCTCACGCTCCTTTATCCTCACATTCTTTTTCTCATTGATATAAGGACTGCGTTTGTTCACGATGAAAGAGTAAGTCTTGAACTCGCCCTTCTTGGTGCTCACCTCATCGAGCATCAAGCGACGGTTCTCGGCACGCACCACTGTCTTGCCCGCCTTCTTCTTGGAGCCGAGCACCACGGTCACCTTGTAGTTGCCGTCGGCCACTTTCACTGAATAGAAAAAGGGAGAATTGCTCTTGGCCTTGGGGGCACTCACAATGTCGTAGCCACTGCCATTCTCTGCGGAATAGACAGGCTGCGCCTGGGTCATGTCGATGTCTGCGACTTGGGCATTGGTGCCTACCGCAGATGCTAATGCCAACAGACTTGTAAATAATAGATGTTTTGTCGTCATATTGTTTGTTGTTTATGAGATTTCACCTTACGTTTCAACTCGTTGGCAAAATTACGAAATAAGGACAAAAAGCACCTATGCTTTTTGTCCTTATACCTTAAATTTTGTACACACCTACTTCTTTATCACTATTTTCTTCGCCCCTTTCTGCAAGTCTGCCTTCAGATTGTTGATGCTTTCGTTCTTCACATCCACCAACATGGCTGCTGGGCGATAATCGGGCTTCATCGTACGGAAGGTGACATTGTCCACCTCCTCAGATGCAGTTCGACATGACTCTTCATTCGGATGCTGCCGCAGAGATAAGTGCCGGCAGGCAACAACACCCGACCGCCAACAGCACAAAAAGTATTAATACTTTCCTTATAGTCCGTTATTTTTTGATTTGCACTACTGTAATTTTACTATTCCTCCAAGACAATCTTTCCCCCAAAAGGATTTATGTCCACATACTTTTCACCATTTTGCATTTTCAGTTTAAGACGCTTGCCCCCTTGCTTCACCTTCCTCACGGTCTTTGGGACTATCAGCGAGAGAGGCATCACGAATATCTCTGAATCAAGCGACAAAGAAGGAGTTACTTCTGTCACCTTCCCCTTTTCCTTTACTGCAAGCGAAACGGCATCCCGCTCGGCGATATAGGCGGAAGCATCGTGGAAGGTGGCTATCCAAAGGCTGTCCTGCAACTTTGCCGCATCCGCCAGATGGTCGAAGAATACCTGCGGATTGGGGAAATGGTCGTAGCCACGGCTGATGCCATGCGTCATGCCTACCCCCCACTTTCTATCCCTTATCAACTCACGCACCCAATGATGCAGCCACTCGGCATTGCGCTTGGAGCCGATGCTGATTTGGAATGTTCTTGTACCTACCCTGTCTTTCGAAGCAAAGGCTACTCCTTCCTCGTTTTTGGCATTGCCCGGATAGAAATAGGTGCGGGGAAACTTGCCGATATGCTCATAGATACAAGTGTCGTTATGCTGCACCTCGTATCTGAGAGCCTCGCCACTGATACGCTTGATGGAGGTATGTGCCCAACCATGCGACGAGATTTCCTGTCCGTTCTTCGACATTTCCTTCATCATAGCCCAAGTCATACGAGGCTTCTCGTCGGTAGGTTTGGCATTGTTGATGGTGCGCCCATTCACGCAGAAACTTCCTTTCAGTCCCAGACGTTTCATCACGGGGAACAGTTCGGTGTACTGCTCCAGCAAACCATCATCAAAGGTATAGCTCACCGCCCCCAAGCGATTGCCATAGAAACGGGCGATGCGGATGGGCGACTGGTCATTGATGTTGTTGGATGCTGCCACGTAAGCATCTATATGCAATGTGGCTAGCATACCAACGACTAGTAATATTATCTTCTTCATAATCTTAATGCAAGTAGGTTTGTCATACTGCAAAATTACCAAAAAACATTGTCATGGCATTGGCTTTTTGTCCACAATCTATGATTTTCGTCCTTTTTTCGTCATTTGGTGCGGTGAGACACCGCACCAAATATAAAAAATCGTCCCTACTAGCGATGGTGACCCATCGCTAGTAGGGACTAAATATGTGCATCATCAACACTTTACTACCCAATCTTCAATACTTCTCTGGTCTTCAGAGAAGTTGACTCCTACCTTCACCACCTTTCGGCTGTCGTCGGCAAAAGCCTTGGCATAGTCCTTGTCGCTGATTTGCGACATGGCGGTATCCGCAGACTTTTTGTATTTCAGCTCGAAGATAAAGATACTCTGCTCCGTCTTGAGCACAAGGTCTATTCTACCGTCCGAAGTAGTATGCTCCACCTTCACATCTTCGCCTAGCATGGTGAAGATAGTAAACATCACAGCTTGGTAATGACGCTCATTATTATTAATTATCGTATATGGGAACTTATCATAGAACGTCTTCAGATGAGGCATAAAGGCACCCATGTCATCATTGATGAGTACATACTTGGAATAAGCATAGACGACGGCATCGTATCGGTTCATGTCTTGCGCAGTATAATACCTGACGAGACTTTTAGAGAAGCCCTGCCTTACCTCCATGTTGGGAAAGCAAAGATTATACAACTTGCCTTTCCTCTCATATCCCTTGATGGTAAGATAACCGCTTTGGAAAAGAACAGGGATAGGATCCGCAAGCTTTTCCGTAGGGGAATCAAATCGATCATCATTAATCCACAAGTCATTCAGATTGAGCATATCCAAGTTCTTCTGCTGCATCAGTTCTATCAAGAACGTCGGCGTGCCGGAGGTAAACCAATAGCTGTTAAACTCCTTGTCGTCCAAGGCATTGATGATGCTGTAAGGATTGAAGATATCCTCGCTGTTGATGCTGAAATGGTAGCCATCATAATGCTGCTTGAGCTGTTCCAAGGTCTCCTCGTAGGTGAGTCCATTATGCTCCGCCATCTCCTCAATACCCTCACGGAAATACTGGGTCAGTTCCGTCTTGGTTATGCCGCAGCAACTGCTGTACTCATCCTTCAGCGTAAGAATCTTCAGATTGTTCAACTCGCTGAAGATGCTGAGCTGGCTAAACTTGGAGATGCCTGTGATAAAAACAAAGCGAATGTTGCCCTCTTGCTGTTTCAAGGGACTGAAGAAATCCCGCATGATGTTGCGGATGGTCTTCTGCAAGTCTTCATCACTTACAGAATCATGCATCGGGGCATCATACTCGTCGATGAGAACGACAGCTTGTTTGCCTGTCTGGGCAGTGGCAGCCAAGAGGATGTTCTTGAGACGGGTGCCAAAGCCTTTACGTTCGGATTCAAGAACCTTTACCCCATACTTTTCCTCTTCAAATTCCAGTATCCCGTTTAGAATCGAATATGTATTCTCCAAACTATAGTACTTACCACAGCTCAAGTCCAAGTGGATGACAGGATAAGCCGTCCACTCCGTCTCCATCTTCTCGATGGCAAGTCCCTTGAACAGTTCTTTCTTACCCTCGAAGTAAGCCTGGAGGGTAGATACAAACAAGGACTTTCCGAATCGTCGGGGGCGACTCAGAAAATGGAACTTGGCATAGTGAGCCAACTGATAGACGATGGCCGTCTTATCAGCATAGAAGTAATTCCCCTTCACGATTTCGGAGAAGGTCTGTATTCCCAAAGGATATCTCTTTGAAGCCATAAT
>CAVGLH010000037.1:0-22000 GCA_963630065.1 Bacteroides fragilis
ACCTCTACAGTATGGCAGGTATGGTTCACCTGAAGGACTACACCATGATGCGTGCCCTCGTGATGGACTTCAACGGCGACGACAATGTCTACGACATCAAGGATCAGTGGATGTTCGGCCCGGCCCTGATGGCTTGTCCTGTGGGCGAGTACCAGAAGTACAGCCGCAACGTTTATCTGCCCAAGCAGAAGGGTTGGTACGACTTCTATACCGGCAAGTACTATCAGGGCGGTCAGACCATCGTGGCCGACGCTCCCTACGAGAAGATTCCTGTCTTCTGTCCCGAGGGCGCCATTCTCCCCGTAGGCCCCGAGATGGAGTGGAGCGACCAGAAGAAGGCTGAGCTGATCGACCTCTACGTATATGCCGGCAAGGACGGCGAGTTCACGGTCTATGAAGACGAGGGTACCAACTACAACTACGAGAAGGGCAAGTATGCCACCTTCGACATCCGTTACAATGATGCGCAGAAGACCCTTACCATCGGCGCCCGCAAGGGCAGCTTCGACGGTATGCTCCAGAAGCGCCGTTTCAATGTCATCCTCGTGAATGGTCAGAACGGCCAGGGAGTAAACCTTGCCAAGTCGCCCAAGGGCAAGATGGTGAAGTATGCCGGCCAGGCTGTGACTGTAAAACTGAAGTAATATGAAGAACTTTTTAGTATTATCAGCTATTCTGTTGGGCGCCCAGTCTCTGGGCGCCCGTGAGAGCCAGTCCTTCGATAAGGGCTGGCTTTTTACGCTTGCCGATTCGGCGGGTATGGAAAAGACGGAGTATGTCGATGCTGGATGGCGACAACTCAATCTGCCCCACGACTGGGCGATAGAGGGCGACTTCCTGGCCAGCAACCCTTCAGGGGCCAGTGGCGGTGCCTTGCCGGGTGGCATCGGATGGTATCGCAAGCATTTTGTCATAAGTCCCAAGGAGACGAACGAACGCTATGCAATTGCTTTCGATGGTGTATATATGAACTCTACGGTCTATATCAACGGACACAAGCTCGGTACCCGTCCCTACGGCTACAGCAGTTTCGAGTACGACCTTACACCTTATATTAATAGGGAGGGTGACAATGTCATCGCCGTGAAGGTGGACAACTCCGACCAACCCAACAGCCGTTGGTACAGTGGCTGTGGCATCTACCGTCATGTATGGATCTGCAAGAGCAGGAACATCCACATCGCCCAGTGGGGACAGTATGTCTCTACCACCCCCGACGGAACTGTGAAGGTGAAAATCGACTGGGTGAATGAGGGCGACGGCAATTCCTCCTCCGCAAAAGGCAAGCGGAAGAAGTCTTCGAAAGTGAAACCAACGTTCCGCAATATCATCTATGATGCGGATGGAAAGGTGGTGGCATCCCATACCCACGCCTCTGAAGAACAGACCTTGAAGGTAAGGCACCCGCATCTTTGGGATATAGGCAAAGGCTATCTCTACACCGTCAAGAGCGAACTGCTGGTAGGTGGCAAGGTTATGGATACAGAGACGACGAAAGTCGGGTTCCGCGACGTGGACTTTGAAGCCCAGAAGGGATTCTTCCTCAATGGCAACAATATGAAAATCAATGGTGTCTGCGAGCACCACGACTTCGGTTGCCTGGGTGCGGCCGTCAACGAGGACGCCATGCACCGCAAGCTGACAATCCTTCGCGACATGGGTGTGAATGCCATCCGCTGCAGCCACAACCCTCCCGCCCCGGAGCTGTTGAACATGTGCGACTCCATGGGACTGCTCGTCATGGACGAGAGCTTCGACATGTGGCGCAGGAAGAAGTCGAACGGCGACTATGCCCGCTTCTTCGACAAGTGGCACAAGCGCGACCTCTCCGATCTGGTGAGGCGAGACCGCAACCATCCGAGCGTCATCATGTGGAGCATCGGCAATGAGGTGCTCGAACAGTGGTCGGATGCAGCTGCCGACACCCTGACCTTGGAACAGGTCAACTTGATATTGAATGCCGGACATGATGCCTCTACCTTGGCGAATGGTAGCGAACTGAGCGTCAATTCCCATCTCGCCCGTCATTTGGCCGACATCGTGAAGGAGAACGACCCGTGGGGAACCCGTCCCATCACCGCCGGATGCAACGAGCCCAATCCCAACAACCATCTCTTCAAGAGCGGGGCCATCGATGTCGTAGGCTTCAACTATCACCACCAGTGGGCAAAGGGTGTTCCCGGGAATTTCCCCGATAAGCCGTTTATCTTCACGGAGAGTGTCTCCGCCCTGCAGACCCGCGGCTATTACATGATGCCGAGCGACAGCATCTTCAAGGCTCCCAAGCAATGGTGGCTGCCCTATACCGACCCATCGTATATGTGTTCGGCCTACGACAACATGCACGCCTCCTGGAGCAGTACGCACGAGGAGACATGGGATGTGGTGAAGCACAACGATTTTGTGGGAGGCCAGTTTATCTGGACGGGATTCGACTACATCGGCGAGCCCACTCCCTATTCCTATCCCGCCCGCAGCAGCTACTTCGGCATCGTCGACCTCGCCGGCCTGCCCAAGGACAGCTATTATATGTACCAGAGCGAGTGGACCGACAGGAAAGTGCTCCATCTCTTCCCACACTGGAACTGGATTCCGGGCCAGACGGTAGACATGTGGTGCTACTTCAACCATGCCGACGAGGTGGAACTCTTCGTCAACGGCAAGAGCCAGGGCGTTCGCAGGAAGAAGGTCTATGGCGCGGCCAATGAAGGAAAGGAATACGAGAAGTCTACCGAGTATCATGTGATGTGGCGTGTCACCTACCAGCCGGGCGAGGTGAAGGTCGTCGCCCGCAAGGACGGCAGACAGGTGGGCGTGCAGAGCATCAGGACGGCCGGAGCCCCCGACCATATCGTCTTGAAGAAGACCTATCAGGGCACATTGGCCTACGGCGTCTCCGAACCGACCACCTTCGTGGAGGTGAATGTGGTGGACAAGAACGGCCGTCTCTGTCCCAACGCCGACAATCAGATCTTCTTCTCTTCCGATGCCACGATATTGGGCACCGACAACGGCTGCCAGACCTCTCTGGAGCGTTTCAACGAACCCAAGCGCAAGGCCTTCTTCGGCAAGTGCGTGGTAGTGTTGAAGGGCAAGGGCACGCTTCGTGCGCAGGCTGTCGACCTGAAGGAAGCATCCCTGAAATTCTGAATCCCCAGTGGGTGCGGTGTCCCACCGCACCCACTTCCTGATACTAACAACTTGAATCTCTGGGCCGGGATTTTTGTTTTCCGGGGGTATTAATTCGGCGGAAAAGTTTGGCTGTGTCGGGGAAAAGTCTTATCTTTGCGGCATGAACGCTGTCCATGGGGCATTATGGACAGAAAAAAGGCAACAAGTATGGCAAGAAAATTATATCCCATAGGCATCCAGACGTTCGAGGAGATCAGGAACCTCGACAACGTCTACATCGACAAGACGGCATACGTCTATCACATGACGCACACGAGCGGCAAGTACTTCTTCCTGAGCCGCCCCAGGCGGTTCGGCAAGTCGCTGCTGGTCTCCACCTTCCATAGCTACTTCGAGGGCAGGAAGGACCTCTTCGAGGGTCTTGCCATCGAGAAGCTGGAGAAGGAGTGGACGGAGTATCCCGTGCTGCACTTCGACATGAGCTTGGGCAAGCACATGGAGAAAGAGCAGCTCGACAGGTACCTCATCTATATCTTGGAGAACAACGAGAGGAGGTTTGGCATCGTATGCGATTCGCCAGACCCCAACGTGCGTTTGGCGAACTTGATAAGAACGGTTTATCAGAAGACTGGCAAGAAGCTGGTGATTCTCATCGACGAGTATGACGCTCCACTTCTCGATGTGGCACACGAGGAGGAGAGCCTAGATGCGCTGCGCTATGTGATGCGCAACTTCTACTCTCCGCTGAAGGCGGCTGACCCTATGCTTCGCTTCGTCTTTATGACGGGCATCACGAAGTTCTCACAGCTGAGCATCTTCAGCGAGCTGAACAACATTGCTAACGTGAGTATGGACGAGCCTTACGCCGGCATCTGTGGCATCACGAAGGACGAGCTGCTCACGCAGATGAGCGATGACATCGACGAGCTGGCAGCCAAGCTGGGCATCAGCCGAGAGGACACCATCCAGGAACTGAAGGACCACTACGATGGCTACCATTTCTGCTGGCCGTCGCCCGACGTGTTCAATCCCTTCAGCCTGCTCAACTGCTTCGCCAAGCAGAAACTCGATGCGTTCTGGTTTGGCTCGGGCACGCCCACTTATCTCATCAACATGATGAGGAAGTATGACTTCTTGCCTGCCGACCTGGGCGAGAATGCCTGGGTAGCTCAGGAAGACTTCGATGCCGCCACGGAGACGATGACCACCATCATGCCCCTGCTCTATCAGAGTGGCTACATGACCATCAAGGACTATGACGAGATGGGCAAACTCTATGAGCTGGCGATGCCCAATCGCGAGATAGCCGTGGGGCTCTATGGCTCCCTCTTGCCCCATTACCTGGACCGTGACTCGGCAAAGGGAAGGACGGCCATAGCCAGGATGTCGGTGCTGATACGACAGAACAAGATGGACGCCGCCCTGCAGCTGCTTGCCGACTTCCTGGAGACCGTGCCCTACTGCGACAACACCCGCTACGAGGGCCACTGGCAGCAGACGCTCTACATCATGTTCGCCCTGCTCACCCACTATGATATCCATGTGGAGACACATACGGCGAAAGGCAGGATCGACCTCACCCTGGAGACGAAGACCACCATCTACGTGCTGGAACTGAAGTTTGGCAAGAGTGTGGAGGATGCGCTCGCCCAGATAGAGGCGAAGCACTACGCCGACGCCTTCAAGCTGAAGGGCAAGCCCGTGGTGAAAGTGGGGCTGAACTTCGGGCTGAAGGACGAGGTGAACACCTTGGAGTGGAAGATAAAGGAATAGGATGACATATTTTGTATATATATTGGCCATTTCGAAAGAAAACCGTAATTTTGTAGCCGATATACTGAATCATATCAAAAGGGATTTACTAACAAAATAATAATAGCAGTCTAAGATGAGAATAATTATTGATCAGGCTAAACCTGAAATGGCCTCGCATATCGCCTCGCTTATCATGGAGGCGATGAATACCGAATGTTGTCAGAATTTTGCCGGACCTCAGCATACATTGGTCGACTTCCACCGTATGATGACCCGCCTCGTCGCCATGGAGGACAGTCAGTATAGCTACCGCAACACCTTGGCGGCCACCACCTCCGACGGTATGCTCGTGGGCATCTTGGTGGGCTACGACGGTGGACACCTCAGAAAACTTCGCCAGCGGTTCCTGGAAGAGGCTCTCCTTGCCTTTGGCATCGATTACACGGGCATGGACGATGAGACCGAGAGCGGTGAGTTCTATATCGACAGCCTTGCAGTTTCCAGAGAATTCAGAGGCAACGGCATAGCCGGCAAACTCCTGTCTGCGGCCGAAAAATGGGCTTTTGGGATGGATTTGCCGGCTGTGGGCTTGCTTTGTGACAAAGGCAACCCTCTTGCGGAGCGCCTTTATCAGAAACATGGTTTTCAATATGTGAATGATACCGTCTGGGGCGGTCATTCCATGAAGCATCTTCAGAAGAAACTCTAAGTTTTATCCTCTAGTCCTCCATCTCTCTGTCCAGGCGGTTGCGCCAGAGGTACTTTCTGGTCTCATGCACGATGATGCCGTTGAGGCAGAGCAGAGAGATGAGGTTCGGGATGGCCATCAGGGCGTTCATACAGTCAGCGATGTTCCATACCAGTCCAAGACTGATCACGCTTCCGGCGAAGATGGAGATGATGTAGAGCACCCGGTAGGTGAGCATCCATTTCTTGCCCTTCAGATACTCCACGCATCTCTCGCCGTAATAGCTCCAGCCCAGTGTGGTACTGAAGGCAAAAGTGGTGAGGCCGATGGTGAGCAGGGGGGCTCCGATGTAGGGTATTTTGCTGAAGGCGGCCTTGGTGAGGGCTGCGCCGTCTTTGTAGTCGATGTCGGGATAGGCGATGATGCTGGAGGTGATGACCAGTCCGGTCAGGGCACATATGATTACCGTGTCCCAGAAGGTTCCGGTAGACGACACCAGAGCCTGGCGCACGGGGTTGCGGGTCTGGGCTGCCGCTGCCACGATGGGGGCGGAACCGAGTCCCGACTCGTTGGAGAAGAGGCCGCGGGCGATACCATATCGTGCCGCCATGATTACTGTGCTTCCTGCAAATCCTCCACCGGCTGCCTGGGGGGTAAAGGCTGACTCAAGAATCACCTTGATGGCGGGTACCAGGTAGGCATGGTTCACGATGCAGATGTAGATGCACCCCAGCACATAGAAGAGGGCCATGAAGGGTACGAGCAGGCCGCAGACCTTGGATATGCTCTTCACGCCGCCGATGATTACTGCGGCTCCCAGAATGGTGAGGATGGCTCCCGTGATGTAGGGGGATACGTTGTATTGGTCTTCGATGAGGGTAGAGATGGCATTGGCCTGCACCGTGCTGCCGATGCCAAATGAGGCCAGGGCGGCGAAGAGGGCAAAGAGGATGCCCAGCCATTTCCAGCCCAGTCCTTTTTCCAGGGCGTACATCGGGCCGCCCAGCATCTTGCCGTTCTTGGTCTTCACGCGGTATTTCACGGCGAGCAATCCCTCGGCATATTTGGTGGAGATGCCGAATACTCCCGTCAGCCAGCACCAGAGCACGGCGCCAGGGCCTCCCAGGGCTATGGCCGTGGCCACCCCGATGATGTTGCCCGTTCCGATGGTGGCGGCGAGGGCTGTTGCCAAGGCACCAAACTGTGATACGTCGCCCGAGGCATCCTTGTCTCTCTTGACCGACAGCTTGATGGCCTTGAAAATCTTGCGCTGCGGAAAGCGCAGGCGAATGGTCAGGAAAACATGTGTTCCCAGCAGGAGGATGATCATTGGCCATCCCCAGAGAAAGGAACTAAACGCAGTAAAAAAATCGTTGATTGCATCCATCTTTCTTATTTTTTCTCAAATTCAACTTTTATGTTTGTATACCCCATTGCTTTCAGCATCTGCCTGAATTGCGCCTTGGCGTTGTCTTCTGCTGCGGTGATGTTGGCGGCGTTCAGGCAGCGTCGCTTCATCTTGGCGTAGGCCCGGTCGTACATCGCCTGTCTGTCCGTTCCCGTCCATTGGCCCGACTCATAGAAACTCTTGGTCTTGGCTTCGTCGATGAAGTTGTGGTCTAGCAGTTGGATGGCGGGCAGGGTGCATGTGATGGTGTCCTCCTCGGCCTGTATCCAGCCTTCCTTGGCTTCTTTCATGTCTATTCCCAGGCTCAGCCGGCCGTAGTAGATGCGCATCAGCTGGTCGTCGCCGAAGAATCCGTGGCGCAGGGTGTCGATGATTTCCTCGTCGCTCACCGACAGAAATTCCCATTTGCCGATGTTCTTGATGCTTTCCACCTGGGTGGGAGAGAGGTATTCCTTTCCTTCCTCTACGAGGCTCGCCTGGTTGTCCTTCGATAGCCAGTAGATGCCTGTGCTGGCGAGGAGTACTAGCAGCAGTATGACGATGGTCGCTATTTTTTTCATTCTCCGTTCCTCCTCTTTATTTATTTTTCTTTTCTACGGTGCTCTTGTCCTTCAGCGTTCCCTGGTCCAGCAGGCTCCTGAGGTCGGCTGGGGTGAATTTCTTGCGGAAACTTATCTTTACGTTCTCTGCCTTGAATCCCATGTCTTCTATCATGGGTATTAGGGTGTGGGCTGCGCTTTGGCGCGCCTGCTCGATGATGTCGAGGTTGGGGATGTCGTGGATGATGCCCTCCCGTCCTAGCTGCTCCAGTTTCGACAACTCTGCGTCGCTGAAGTTGCTGCGCGCCAGGGAAACTACTTGGTGGATGTCCTCATGGTTGATTTTGCTGCTGGTCAGCGTCAGCTTGGGGTTGGGGAGGATGATTTCTATCTGGTCGCCGTGGCGGTTCACGTTTTTGGCAGAGAATCCCTCGAAGTCGATGTATGCCTTGATGGTGGCATCCATGGGGATGGCTATCTTGCGGGTGGTTCCCGGCACCTTGATGTTGAAGGCGTTTTTGAAGAGCGAGCCCTTCAGTTGCAGTTGGTCGTCGTGGGTGACGATTTTCCTCACATGCACTTCGGCTGTATACAGGCGGCTGCACTTCTGTATTTGTGTCATCATCACGTGGGTTGTGTCGATGTCACGGTCCTTCTCTTCTGTCTGTTTTCGCTGGCAGGAGGTGAGGGCGATAAGTGCAATGAGTATTGTATAAATAAACTTTTGCATGCGGAATGTTTCTTTTTGTGTGCAAAGGTACGACATTTTGTTTAAAATACCAAATTTATACTCTACTTTTGTTCGGCAAACGGCTGAAATGGTGAAAAAATGAATGCAAATGAAAAAACATATTTTTTTTCTGTTTTTGTTTAAACCTTTTTCTTTCTTCTTCGTCAAAGTATCAATTAGAATTCATAAACTGAACTTTTATTATATCGTGTAAGATTCAATAGGCATTTATTAGTTAGTATTTGGTAAATGAGAAGTACCTGCTTGTGAAAGTGGGTGCTTTTTTTGTTTTTTAACGAGCCTTGTGGCGTGGTCTCGACTTTTTTTGCTAAATTTGCCCTACAATTTAAGATTAGTGTAGATGAAACAAATCAATTATATATGCCTGGTGGCTCTTGCTGCGTTGCTTGCGGGGGCATGCACAGAGAAGAAAAAGAGCAACACAATCATCGTACCCAAGCCTGCGCCCAAGGTGGTGAAGGCTACCCAGAAAATGAGCAACTATGAACAGGCTCGTGAGGTTAGTTGGCTGGGAGCGAAGTACAAGGTGGTGGTGAAGAGGACGGCTGATACCCAACTCCCCGTCTTGTGCCTCGACGATTCCACTCGCTACTACGACAACCGCATCACAGTGACGGTTTTGCGCGGGGATGGCAGTGAGTTCTTCTCACGCAGTTTCTCTAAGGAGGATTTTGCCGAACATCTCGATGAGAAGACCAGGGATAAGGGAGCCTTGCTGGGTATCATCTATGTGTCGGCTGCGGGCAACAGGCTTGAGTTTGCCGCAAGTGTCGGTTCTCCCGATGTTACCAGCGATGAGTATGTTCCCCTGCTCTTGAGAATTTCCAACATGGGCCATGTGACAATCAGCAGCGACGAGACTCTCGACACGGGTGGCGAGGAAAACAAGAAAGTGGATGATGACGAAGGGGTATAAGCATAGTAGGTGCGTTGTCTCGCTGCCTATCTGCAAGAGTACATATAAAACAATTGAGCCAAGGTCCGTTGGGAATCCCAAGGTCCTTGGCTCTCTCTATTAGTAACGTATTCGAAGAGTATTTATTTGAAAAGTTTCTTATAATCTTTGTCGAATCCCTGCGGGTGGCGACCGATGAAGAGTACATTGAGCAGGCAGTTGGCTGCCATTTCTTCTTCGCTCAGGTCAGCTCCCTTTCCTTTCTTGATTTCCTTGCCCAGGCACACGTCCCAGGTCGACTGGAAACAACTGTCGTTTGCCCCTACGAACATATCGCTGGAATTAGGGTCTTCCATCAGCTCGAAGCGAATCACCTTCTTCGAAGGGATGGGCTGCGTGCTGCAGAGTATGTCGAAGGCCTTCTCGAAGACATCCCTGTGCAACTTGGCATTGGGGAACATCCCGTTGACGGTGGGGAACAACTCGTCAAACTCGAAGGATTGCAATAATTGGTAGAGTTTCATATATACCTATTTAATATATAGTGGTCTAGAACTTTGCCATCTTGATGGCATCCACGGCACACTCATCGCCCTTGTTGCCCAATTTGCCGCCGCAGCGATCCTTGGCTTGTTGCAAGTCGTTGGTGGTCAGCAGTCCATAAATCACAGGTATCTCCTGTGTGGCGTTGAGGCGTGCGATTCCGTAGGTCACTCCCTCACAGATGTAGTCGAAGTGGGGAGTCTCTCCGCGAATCACGCATCCCAGGATAATCACTGCGTCATATCCTCCGTTCAAAACCATCTGGTGAGCGCCATAGATAAGCTCGAAACTTCCAGGCACGGTTTTTACGTGGATGTTCTCCGACAAAGCTCCGTGCTTGGTGAGTGTCTGTACGGCACCTTCCAATAGGGCTCCCGTTATTTCTGGGTTCCATTCCGCCACAACGATGCCGAAGCACATGTTGCTGGCATCAGGTACCTTTGTGAAGTCGTAATCCGACAGGTTGTGAAGTGATGTTGCCATATCCTCGTTAGTTGGATGCTCTTTCTATGTACTTGTCAATCTCCGAGCTCTGTACGATGCTTGAATTGACATACTTTTTCTTCACATCCTGATAGATGCTGAGTGCGTCTGCCTTCTTGCCCTGGCTCTCCAATATTTCGCCTGCCTTCAAGAGGAAGGTGGGAGAGAGACTGTTGTTGGTATTGTCATCACCCTTGTCGTCGGCCATGGAGGCAGCTTTTTTGAAAGCCTCTACCGCTTGGTCCATTTTTTTGAGGTGGGCGTATGCATCGCCCAAAGCAGCCTCTGCGGCTGGGCTGATCATCTGGTCTCCCTTGGCCGAGAAAGCATTGAGACTCTTTTCTGCCTCGGCCCATTTGCCGAGGTTGGCATAGCAAAGACCGGCATAGAGATTGGCCAAATTGCCTGCGTCGGTGCTGCTGTATTCTGAGGCGATTTTCTTGAATCCGGCAAATCCGGCACCGTCTCCGTTCAGCGCTTGCTCATACATCTGGCTGGCAAAATAGGTCTGTCCCTTAGCAAGCGATGTGCTGGCCTTGTCCTCGCGTGGACTGGATACCTGGGAGATGTAAACGAATGCGCCGGCAATGATGACGACCACTGCTACCACGGCGACCAAAATTGCCTTCTTGTACTTGTCGAAGAAGGATTCACGAATACTGAGGCTATCTGCCTGATGAGCCTGTACGTTGTTGTTTGCCATTTCTATATTTTATATTTTTATTATTCTCGTCCGTAGCTCCTCACGCTATATTTGCGGGTAGCTTGTACTTTAGGGTGCAAATTTACAGATTTTTATTCAAATATTAAAATTTTTGGCCTGTTTTTTTTCGTTTTTTGGGCTTTTTCTTTTAACTTTGCACATCAAAAGTGGTAAAGAGCTATGATTTTAAAGAAATTTTCCATCATTAACTATAAGAATATCCATGGGGCAAACCTCGATTTCTCGCCCAAGATCAATTGCCTCATCGGCCATAATGGTATGGGGAAGACCAATCTTCTCGATGCTGTCTATTATCTGTCTTTTTGTCGGAGTGCCAATAATCCTGTCGACTCGCAGATTATCACCCATGGTGAGGGGTTCTTCATGTTGGAGGGCGATTATCTTAATGATGATGGCACCCCTGAGAATATATATTGTGGTATGAAGCGGGGGACGAAGAAGCACTTCAAGCGCAATAAGAAAGAGTATAAGCGTCTCTCGCAGCACATCGGTCTCATCCCTCTCATCTATGTCTCACCGTCCGACGTGTCGCTCGTCGACGGTGGCAGCGAGGACAGGCGCAAGTTGATGGATGTTGTCATTTCGCAGTATGACAACTCTTATATCGAGGCGTTGAGCAACTACAACAAGGCACTCCTCCAGCGCAATGCGCTCCTCAAGATGGAGACCGAGCCGGATGTCGCCTTGATGGAGTTGTGGGAACAGCAGATGGCTGTCAACGGGCAGCGGATATATGAGAAGCGCCAGGCTTTTATTGACGAGCTTGTGCCTGTTTTCCAGCAAATCTACCAGCACATCTCGGGTGAAAATGAAGAGGTGGCTTTGCGCTATATCTCCCATTGCCAGCGGGGGCCTCTCTTGGAAGTGATACAGCGCGACCGGGCGAAAGACCGGGCCGTGGGGTATTCGCTCCATGGTGTACATCGCGACGATTTGGAGTTTACAATTGGTTCTTATCAGCTGAAGCGTGAGGGCAGTCAGGGACAGAACAAAACGTATGTCGTAGCATTGAAGTTGGCGCAGTTCAGTTTCCTGAAGCGCACTTGCTCCAACACTATGCCCCTGCTTTTGCTCGACGATATCTTCGACAAGTTGGATGCCCGGAGGGTGGAAGCTATCGTGCAACTGGTGTCGGGCGACAGTTTCGGCCAGATTTTCATCACTGACACCAACCGCGACCATCTTGACCAGATTCTCCATCGCCTTCAGGGCGATTATCGCATATTTTCTGTCGAGAACGGGGAAATATTGAAATATTGAAAGATGGAAATATTGAAAGATTGAAATATTAAAGGATGTTCAGACAAAAAGTAAAATCGATAGCGGAGCTGTTGCCTGAGTTTTTGAGGAATGAGGGCCTGGAGACTCCCCTGCAGCAAAAAAGGCTCTTGGATAGTTGGGAGACGGTAGTGGGACAACCGATTGCCAAATACTGCGGCGATCGCTTCATTAAGAACCAGACGCTGTATGTTAAAATCACGAATCCGGCTCTTCGGGCTGACTTGTCGATGAATCGGACGGTACTTGTTCGCAGGCTCAACGAGCAGGTGGGTGCCCAGGTTATAGCCGACATCCGATTTTATTAATAGGCGGGCGGTGTCTCACCGCCGCCCCCCTGGCTATTATACAATTTCATCCATTGGGATGTCGGTGGGTTCTGTGGGGATGGTTTCCACTTTCTGGAAATCGAAGCAGAGACCTATCTTGTGCATCTGTGGCACTTTCTCCAGAAAGCGGTCATAATATCCCTTGCCTCTTCCCAGCCTGTTGCCATGCCTGTCGAAACTCATCCCGGGTATCACGCCCAGTTCTATCTCCCCATATCTCTCCTCGGGAAAGAGACGGCCGATGGGTTCCAAAATGTGGAAGGAACCTTCTCTCAGGTCTTTCCTGCCCGTATACTCCCTCAGCTTCATCTCCCCCTCGCCCGTCACCACGGGTAGGATTACTTTCTTGTCCTTTTCCAATAGTTCGTCTGCCAAAGAATGCGTGTCCACTTCGTCGGGTAGGGAGTAGTAGAGCAGGATGGTATGGGCGGCTTGCAAGTGGCTGTTCTCCCAAAGGCGCGAAACAACAGAAAGCGACAGCTCCCCAAGTTGGCTTGGGGAATACTGTCGCTTTCTGTTTCTTATCTCTTGTCTTAATTCTTTCTTATTCGTCATCTTTCTACCCTTTTACTCTTTACCTTTTTCGGGAATGCTTCGTTCTTGTCGAATACTTCCTTTACTTTCAGGATCACGGGGTCGTCCAGATTGATGTATTGTGTCCAGGCCTGTTCGCTGAGCATGGAGTAGATAATGCGGCTGTCTATCACGCGATTCAGCAGCTTGCTCGACTTTTTGATCAGCAGGTTGCGGCGCTTCAAACCCTTCTTGTCGGCGTAGGTCACAAACTGCTCCACCAGGTTCTGACTGTCCAGGTAGTCGGCCAACTCCATCATTTCCTTGAAGTTGTTCAACTTCGGACGGTTGTTGTCCGTGTAGGTGAAGGCAAACTGCAGAATCAGTCCGCTCATACTAGCTTCCTTGAAGTAGGATGTCATGCCCAGCGTGTCCTCCGGTACGAAGATGTCGGGGGTGATGCCTCCTCCTCCGTATACCACTCTTCCTATGCCCGTGTGGTAGGCAGGTCCTGTGTGCTTGATGCTGTCCTGCGAGAAGAACTCGCCGTGCTCGTAACGTGTTAGCAAGTCTTGCTCATAGTCCTTGTTGTCGCCCAGGGTATAGGGCTTTTGTATGCATCTGCCCGAGGGAGTGTAGTAGCGGGCGATAGTGAGACGGATCAGGCTGTGGTCGGGGAACTCAATCTGTTGTTGCACGAGTCCCTTGCCGAAGGAACGGCGGCCGATGATGGTGGCGCGGTCGTTGTCCTGCATGGCACCGGCGAAGATTTCGGCTGCCGATGCCGATCCCTCGTTGATAAGCACTACCATCGGTATCTTCTGGTATGAACCCTTGCCGTCGCTCATGTGGTTCTGGCGGGGTGACTTTCTGCCTTGTGTGTACACGATGAGTTTCTTGTCGGGCAGGAATTCGTTGGCCATGCTGATGGCTGCTGTGAGATAGCCGCCGCTATTGTCGCGTAGGTCGATGCAGAGGTTCCTGAATCCCTTTTGTGATAGTTGGGCCAGGGCGATGAGCATCTCCGGATAGGTGTTCTCGCCGAAGTTCTTGATGCGGATGTATCCCGTTTTGTCGTCGAGCATATAGGCTGCCGTCACACTCTTGGTGGGTATTTCTCCGCGGGTCACGGTGAAAGTCTGTACCTTCTTGCTGCCATACCTCACCACGCCGATTTTCACTTTCGTGTCCTTCGGTCCCTTCAGTCGGTGCATGGCTTCCTGGTTGGTCACGACCTTGCCCACGAAGGGCTTGCCGTCGATGGCCACAATCTTGTCGCCTGCCAGCAGTCCTGCTTTCTCGGCAGGCCCGTTCTGTATTACGTTCTGCACATGTATGGTATCCTCGCGAATCACAAACTCGATGCCCACTCCCGAGAACGATCCCTTCAGGTCGTCTGTGGCCTGCATGGCGTCCTTGGCGCTGATGTATACCGAGTGTGGGTCCAGCTCTGCCAGGATTTGGGGGATGGCCTTGTCCACGAGCGAGTCGATGTCCACGCTGTCCACATACTGGTCATCGATCAGGTGGAGCAGGTTGTTGAGCCGGTTGCTCCCGTTGTTGATCACGTTGAGCCTGTTGCCGGCGAAGTGATTGGAGAAGAACGTTCCTATCACGATGCCGATCACCACGCAGAACGCCAGGATGAAGGGCATGAACCGGTTGGTCTTGTTCCTGTTCTTGTTGTTGTTCATATCATCTCTAATTTCTCATTTAAAGTCATGTATTCCACTTTGATGCCGGCTCTTTCCAGCAGGTCGATGCCGTCGGTGAGGCGGTATTTTTCGGCGTATACCACTCTCTTGATGCCCGCCTGTATGATGAGCTTGGCGCATTCGATGCAGGGGGCGGCTGTCACATACAGGGTGCTTCCCTCGCTGTTGTTGCTGCTGCGTGCCAGTTTGGTGATGGCGTTGGCCTCGGCGTGGAGCACGTAGGGTTTGGTCACGTCGTTTTCCTCACATACGTTCTCAAACCCGCTGGGTGTGCCGTTGTATCCGTCGCTGATGATCATCTTGTCTTTCACCACGATGGCTCCCACTTGTCGCCGTTTGCAGTAGCTGTTCTCTGCCCATATCCTTGCCATGCGCAAGTATCGCAAGTCCAGTTTTTCCTGTTTCGATTCCATCTTTCCCTCTTTTTACTTTTTTACCTTTATCCCGTTTCTCTCCAGCAGCGCATCGATGGTGGGTTCCTGTCCGCGGAATCGCTTGTAGAGGGTCATTGGATGCTCGGTGCCACCCTTCGAGAGGATGTTGTCGCGGAAACTCTGTGCGGTGGCTTGGTCGAAGATGCCGTTCTTCTTGAACACGCTGAAGGCGTCGGCATCCAACACCTCGGCCCATTTGTAGCTGTAGTAGCCAGCAGCGTAGCCTCCCGCCATGATGTGGGAGAACTGCACAGTCATGCAGGTGTCTGGCAGCTGTTTGCCGATGATGGCCTTCTTCCATGCCTCTTTCTCGAAGGGGATGATATCGTCGGTGAACGCATCCTTCTTGGTATAGTAGGCCATGTCGAGCAATCCCAGGCTCACCTGGCGCAGACAGGCCGTGGCCGCCATATAGTTGCGGCTCTTCACGATGCGGTCTATCAGCTCGTCGGGCATCGGTTCGCCTGTCTGGTAGTGAAAGGCGAAGGTTTGCAGGAAGTCTTTCTCGATGCTGTAGTTCTCCATAAACTGCGAGGGCAGCTCCACGAAGTCCCACCACACGTTGGTGCCCGACAGGCTCTCGAAACGGGTGTTGGCGAACATGCCGTGCAGACTGTGGCCGAACTCGTGGAGGAAGGTCTCCACCTCGCCCAGTGTCAGCAATGCCGGTTTCTCCTCCGTGGGCTTGGTGAAGTTGGTCACCACGCTCACGTGGGGTCTGATGTTTCTGCCCTTGTAGTCGATGCACTGTCCCTGGAATTGCGTCATCCAGGCCCCTCCCTGCTTGCCCTTGCGTGGGAAGAAGTCGGCGTAGAACACAGCCAGATAACTGCCGTCCTTGTCATACACTTCTACGGCCTTCACGTCGGGATGGTATACGGGGATGTCCTTGTTTTCTTTGAAGGTGATACCGTAGAGCTTGGTGGCCAGGCCGAACACGCCCTCTATCACCTTGTCCAATTTCAGGTAGGGGCGCAGCATCTCTGCGTCGAGGTTGTATTTCTCCATCTGCAGCTTGTGCGAGTAGAAGCTGAAGTCCCATGGCTCCAACTTGAAGTCGTCGCCCTCCAGTTTCTTGGCTAGGGCCTTCACCTCGTCGCGCTCTTTCTCGGCTGTGGGCTTGTAGGCGTCTATCAGGTCGTTGAGCAGCTTGTACACGTTGTCTACGTTGCTGGCCATGCGATGCTTCATGATGTAGTCTGCGAAGGTGTCGTAGCCCAGTAGCTGGGCCAGTTCGCGGCGCAGGTTCACCAGTCGCTTGCATATCTCCAGGTTGTTCTGCTCGTTGTTGTGGGTGCACACGGTGTTGCGGGCCATATACATCTTTTTGCGCAGTTCTCTCTGGGTGGAGTAAGTCATGAATGGGGAGTAGCTGGGATAGTCGAGGGTAAAGGTCCATCCTTCCTCGTCTCTCTCCTTGGCGGTTTGTGCCGCTGCGCTCATGGCCGTCTCGGGCAGTCCGTCGAGCTGGTTCTCATCGGTGATGTTGAGTACAAAGGCCTTGTTCTCCTTCAGCAGGTTTTGTGAGAACTGTAGGCAGAGCATGCTGGCTTCCTCAGTGATATGGCGCAGTTTTTCCTTGCCTTCCTTGTCGAGCAAGGCACCACTGCGCACGAATCCGTCGTAGGTGGTGTCGAGGAGCATTTTCTCCTCGGGTGTCAGCTCGCGGTTGGGATGGTCGTATACGTATTTGATGCGTGCGAAGAGTTTCTCGTTGAGTGTCACATCGTTGGCATGCTGTGTCAGGATGGGGCTCATCTTCTGTGCCAGGGCCTCCATATCGTCGTTGGTGTTGGCGCTCATCATGCAGGAGAACACGTTCGACACGCGGTTGAGCAAGTCGTAGTATCCGTCCTCTTTATCTTCATCCACGCGTGCGATGGTGTTCTCGAAGGTAGGAGTCTCCGGGTCGTTGATCACCTTGTCGATGGCCTCGTTGTCGCGTCGAATGCCTTCCATGAAAGCTGGCTCGTAGTCTTCGAGCCTGATGCGGTCGAAGGGCACGGTGTGGTGGGGTGTGTCATATTCCTTGAAGAACGGGTTTTCTCTGCTTTCTGTCTCTTTGCTATTTTCCATTGTTGTTTTTTTTATTAAGAAAACTTCTCTTACTTGATGTTTTTTAAAAAGTCTTGGTACATTTTACAGTCTGTTCGGTTGTACAAACCGTACCGTATCATTTTATTTCCCAATCATTTCTCACTTCTCGCTAAAAGGAGCTTCTCCAGTGCCGGGATGTATATTTTTCCCCTGCTCAGCTTTAACAGCCCCTTGTCCTGCATCTTGTGCAGGGCGTTGGAGGTGTAGATGCGCTTGGTGTTCATTTCCTCCGCTAGCCTCGTCATTTTGATGGCGATGGTCTTCTCCCCGGCGGGTCTTGTGCATCGGGCCTCGATAAATCGGGTGATGCGCTCCTCCAGGTTCCGGGGGGCCGACCTCAGCAAGCGGCGGTTGTTCTTGTGCGTCTGTGTGGAGATGATGTTCAGCAGGTTGAAGCGGAATATCTCGTAGTGGGACGAGAGTTGGATCACTTCCTGCTTCGTGATGCTCATCAGGCTGCTGTCTTCCCGGGCGGTGTAGGAGTGGGTGAACCGCTGGTTGAGTCCGAAGATGTTCTCCAGCTGAAAGATGGCCGGTGCCTTCTGGTCTTCCGTGATTTGGTAGCCGTGGTCGTCGGCCTCCGTGGTCACGTGTACCGCTCCCGCAAGCAGGAAGTAGAGATGCTGGCAGGGTGTTCCTTCCTCCACAATCATGTCGCCCTGAGTGTGCTTCTTGAAGTCGAAGCGTGTGTGGCCGGTGATGGCCTGCAGGTCGCTGCGGCTCATGCCCTGGAAGAGGGGCAGGGTGATAAGGCGTTCGAATATCGAGTCTTCTGCCATGTCTGCCTCCTTTTTTACGGGTTCAGCAGTTTCTCCTTCAGCCCGGGCGAGCACCATACGTGGTTGTCGCCCTTCTCGTCGGTGTATATCAGGTAGGCCTGCATGTCCTTGTGGCGTTCGAGTATCTTCTTGGCCCCGTCCATTCCCATCACCATGAATGCGGTGGCGTAGGCATCTGCATGGGCGCAGTCTTTGGCCAATACGGTGGCCGAGAGCAAGTTGTGCTGTATGGGATAGCCGGTCTTGGGGTCGATGGTATGGGCGTATTTCTTGCCGTTCTTGTAGTAGAAGTTGCGGTAGTTGCCGCTTGTGGCCATGGATAGGTTGCTTTCTTCTATCACGTTCTGCAGCTCGTTGTTGGTGCTCAGCGAGTCGTCTTTGGGCTTGTTGATGCCGATGCGCCAGGGTGCCTGCCGCTCGTTCACTCCGCTTGCCACGATCTCTCCGCCTATCTCCACCATGTAGTTCTTCACGCCCTTCTCTTTCAGCATTCGGGCCACTACGTAACTGCCGAATCCCTTGGCGATGGCCGAGAAGTCGAGCATCGTCTGCGGATATTTCTTCACTATGCGGTTGTTCTTCAGCGTCACCTTTTCGTAGCCTACGAATTGGCGTATGCTGTCTATCTTCTGCTTGGTGGGCTCTGTGTCGGTCTTGAATCCGAATCCCCAGATGTTCACCAGCGGGGCCACGGTCACGTCGAAGGCGCCGTCGGTGTCCTTTGAGATTTCCCGGGCAATGTTGAATACCTCGGCAAACATGGAGTCCACTTCGATATCCAGATTGTTGTTCACCTTGCTCACCACGGATGCCTTGTTGAATGCCGAGAGCGACTGGTCTACTTTTTTCATCTCAGCCTCTATCTCCTTTTGGTAGTTTTGGCTGCTCTGGTAGGTCACGTGGTATACGGTACCGAAGATGAAGCCCGAGTCCTTTTGGTAGGGGGCTAGGGTCTGCTGGCGGATGATGATCACCGATCCGACGATGAGCAGTGCCAGGAAGGGCAGTTGCCAGATGAGTCTTTTCTTTTTCATACGCGTTTATATTTCCAGTGTTACGTTGAATGTGGCTCCCAGTGTCGAACCGCCCTGCTTTCCGAAGCCGGGCACATACCAGGTGTTGCCGATGTTGCCGTCGTTTCTGAAGAGTCGCCGCCGGTATCTGATGCTCCATCCCAGTCGCACGGGACCCCATATCTTGGCATCCACGCCGAAAACGCCTTCCAGCCAGTGGTAGTTGCAGCTCACTCCCTTGGCCTCCCATTCTGCCTGCCCTCCCCACACTGGGTCGGTGATGGGAGCCGACGACACGTCGAACTTGTAGGCAGTGAAGGCATATCTGAATCCGGCGTAGAGTCGGTAGGGGTCGTGTTTCTTCCTCAGCAGGTTCCAGTCCATGCCCGCCCGGAAGTAGGGGGCGCTGGTCTTGTAGCTAATCTTAGTGCTCACCTCATTGGCGTCTGCCTTGCCCCATCCTATTTCGAACACGGGGAAGTATTTGTCTTTGAGGTTGATGCGCAGGTGGGCCTCCATCTGGCCGTAGTCGCTCATCAGCATCATGCCGGGCCCCACGAGGTCGGCACTCACCGACACTCCTCTGAACAGGGGGACGGTGTCCGGCTCCTGCTCGGCCATCTTCTTTCGGCTCTGTGCCTGGCAAGGGATGGCGTGCGCCAGAATCAGGAGGCTAGTTGCGAGTGCCAAAATACAGGTGGAAATGTGGTTTCGTTGCGTCATAGTTTACCTCTTTGTTGTTGATCACTATCGAGTCGATGTAGTTGTGCGTGGTCCTCACGTCCGTGATGGTGTGGAAGAACGAGGGCTGGCATTCCATCGACTCGAAATGTACCTGGTTCTCCTTCTTGATGCTCACGGTGTCGATGAAGGTGCGCCCCGTGGTGGTATTCACCACGAAGTAGAGCACGTCTTCGTCTTGCTTGTAGCTCATGGGTATCATGAGGCTGTCGGTGTTCACTTGCCTGTTGATGAATACGCTGTCCTTGCCCACTTCCTTGCGCGTGGTCACGCTGAGGGTGTCGGCTAGGGGCTTGTTGGTGCCTTGCAGCATGATCTTCATGTAGACCGTGTTGTTCAGCGGACAGTCTATCGAGGAGCATCCGGCCAGGGCTAGTGTTGCTGTGAGGATGAGGGGGATTATTTTCCGCATCTGATTACTTTTTCTATTTGATAGTCGTTTCTGTTGGGGTTCTGGCGGCTGATGAGGTCACCGAGGAATCCGGCCAGGAAGAGCTGGCTGCCCAGTATCATGGCTGTGAGGGCGATGAAGAAGTAGGGCGAGTTGGTGATCAGGTGGCCGTAGATGCCTCTGTGCAGGTCGATAGCCTTGTCGATGCCCAGGCCGATGAGGGCCAGGATGGCGATGAAGAACACCACGCTGCCAAGGAATCCGAACACGTGCATCGGCTTCTTGCCGAAGTTGCTCAGAAACCAGAGGGTCATCAGGTCGAGGTAGCCGTTTACGAAGCGGTTCCAGCCCATGAACTTCGACACGCCGAACTTCCTTGCCTGGTGGTGTACTGGTTTCTCGCCTATCTTGGCGAAACCGGCGTTCTTGGCCAGGTAGGGGATGTAGCGGTGCATCTCGCCGTATACCTCGATGTTCTTCACTACGTCTCGGCGGTAGGCCTTCAGTCCGCAGTTGAAGTCGTGTAGGTTGTGTATGCCGCTCACCTTTCTTGCCGTAGCGTTGAAGAGCTTGGTGGGTATAGTCTTCGAGAGCGGGTCTCCCTGCTTTCTGTTCTGCTTGTATCCCGACACGAGGTCGTATCTGTCGCACGTGATCATCTGATAGAGTCCGGGAATCTCGTCGGGCGAGTCCTGCAGGTCGGCGTCCATGGTGATCACCACGTCGCCCTCGGCCTCTTTGAATCCACAGTAGAGGGCGGGGCTCTTGCCGTAGTTGCGGCGGAACTTGATGCCCCTCACCTGCGGGTTCTTCTCGGCCAGGCTTTCGATTACGCTCCATGAGCTGTCGGTAGACCCGTCGTTGACAAATATCACTTCGTAGGTGTAGCCATTGGCATCCATCACTCTCTTGATCCATGCGAAGAGCTCTGGCAGCGACTCTTCCTCGTTGTAGAGGGGGATGATTACAGATATGTCCATTTCTTTTCTTTTTACTTTTTTACCTTTTTACTTTTTTGCCTTTCTGCTCACTGTTGCAGCGATGATGGGGCTGAGTACGGCTCCTACCGCCAGGTCGGTAATCATGAACATGGAGGCCCATGCGATGGGCGACATCATGGTGATGGCGTCGATGAGTGTCTGCGACTCCTGGGCCGTGAGCCGGTAGGCCTTGGCCACCATCTGGTAGCTGGCTTCCAGCTGCGACATGAATACCCCGGTGTCCAGGTAGCTGAACCACAGGTATTGCACGAGGGTGAGCAGCAGAGTGGCGTAGAAGAAGGTCTTGACGCAGTAATACAGGCCGTGGCGGAATGAAATGTGTCCGTCTCTCACCACGTCGCGGAACCGCTTCAGCCTCTTCGCCACGATGAAGGGGGTGGCGATGAGCAGGATGTTGGCCACAAGGCCCAGTGCCTGTGCCTCCTTGTTGGCCGACAGCATGGTGCAGGCGAAACTGGCTATCCATACCAGTCCCAGGATGGCACCGTCTTGTCCGGCGAAGGCCTTGGTCTGCCTGATTTTCTCCATGTCTATGGTGATTTTTACCACCTTGGCCTGGAGGTCCTCGTTTTCTTTGTTTTTCTTGTTCTCTCTGTTCTCTGTGTCCATTATCTTGTTAAATATCTATTTTTAATTTGCAAAAATACAATTTTTTTGTAACAAAATACCAAAAGGGAGAAAATATTAAATATAATTAAAATAAAAAAGGAACCTTTCCCTTGGGAAAGATTCCTTTGGAGCCTCTTGTCGGATTCGAACCAACGACCCCGAGATTACAAATCACGTGCTCT
>CAVGLH010000038.1:0-21539 GCA_963630065.1 Bacteroides fragilis
ACTTAACAAATGATAAGGGGGCTCGTACCAGACATAGTGCGAATACGAAGGAAAGGTAAGGTTGGGGTAAAGTTGAGGTAAACTTGAGGTAAAGATGGTTGATATGAATATCGTTCAGAATGCGTCTCCTCTATTTCCCTGCCCGATACTTCGACGGACTGATGCCAAAGAAACTCTTGAAGGTCTTGCTGAAATAATAAGGGTCACCGATACCTACTTGATACCCCACCTCGGCGATAGTAAGATGATCATCCTTCAACAGTTCGGCAGCCCTGTTCATGCGCAGGGTGCGTATGTAGTCATTGGGCGTAGTACCCGTAATCTGCTTGATTTTCTTATAGAAAGTGGTTCTGCCATACCCCATGCTCTTGGCAAAGGCATCAATATTGAGCTCAGTATCTGCAATATGAGTTGAAAGCCAAGCATCCAGCAGTTCCTGGAACTTCTTGTCTTTCTCGTCCTTGATAATCTCTGGAGCCACCGCCTTGGCCGAGGTGGCAGGTTGCTGTCCATACACCTGCTTCAGGTGGTTGCGCTGCTCCAAGAGTTGGCAACACTGGGCTATCAATACCTTCGTATGGAATGGTTTTTCCACATAAGCGTCGGCACCGGCATCCAATCCCTTCAGTTTCTTATCGTCGGCTGTCAGCGCAGTAAGCAGGACGACTGGCAGGTCGGAGAACGAAGCATCTTCTCTCACCTTTTTCAGCAGTTGATAACCATCCATACGTGGCATCATCACGTCGCTCACCAGGAGGGCGGGCTTGCTGGCTTGCAATTTTTCCCAGGCATCCTGACCATCTACGGCAAGTTCTATCTCGAAATACCGCTGCAACTCGTTTTTCAAGAACTCCCTCACGTCGTGGTCGTCCTCTGCGATAAGCACCCGATACTGATTGAGCGGTTGCGAAGGCATCTCATGATACTCCACATCCAAGGCCGTTCGCGGCTTGCCATTCTCCTCTACCACCACGGCATTGTCTTCCTGCATAAAGTCTTTTGGTTCATATACATGCTCATCGGTAGGCAATTCTACCCTGAAGATACTTCCCTGAGGCGTATTGTCGGCATAAGAAATCTCGCCATGATGCACTCTCACCAATTCTGCCGTAAGATGCAAACCGATGCCGATGCTGTCATGCGAATAACTACTGCGATTGAATCGCTGGAACAACATCGGCTGCTTGGATTTCTCCACTCCCACTCCCGTGTCCTCCACCGATATAAGCAACCGTTGGTTGGCATTCAGGGAAATACGCAACACGACATCCCCCTTGCCAGGCGTATACTTGATGGCATTGGACAAAAGGTTGTAGGTTATCTTGTCCAGATAATTGCGATCCACATACATCTCATAGCTCTTGTCGAATGGCAAGAACATGAGGTTGATGCCTTTGCCATCGGCCATATTACGGAAGTTGAGATAGATGTCTCGCAGGAAGGCGATGACATCCGTCTTCTCCAAGGCAAGCTGCAACTTGTCGTTCTGCATCTTTCTGAATTCCAGCAACTGGTTGATGAGTCTCATCATACGGTCCACGCTCTTCGCCATCGACGAGAGCGGCTGTTTCATGTCGCCCGGCACCTTATCCACCGTCTTGATTCGTTCCATGTCGCCCTGAATGATGGTCAAAGGCGTGCGGAACTCATGGGAGATATTGGTAAAGAAGCGCAGCTTGTATTCCGTGAGCTGATTCTCCACCTTCACTTCATTGCGCAAGTCATTGATGCGGCGCAAGGTGACATACACATAATAAACCGTCACTGCCACCAAACCGATATAAATAAGGTATGCCCACCAGGTGGCATAGAAGGGAGGACGCACAACGACCGTAAGCACAGCCTCGTCGGGCATCCAGACACCGTTGGCATTGCAGGAACGTACATGCAACTTGTACTTGCCCGCCGGCAAGTTGCGATATTGAGCGAAATTGAGATGCGACACACCACTCCAAGTATCGTCATATCCCTCCAGGTAATATGAGAAGCTACTGCCCTCCTTTCTGGAATAACTGAAATCGGAGAAATAGAAGGTGAGCGAGTTTTGATTATGGTCAAAAGTCACTTCCTTTGTTTTCACCAAAGCCTGTTCCAAGCCCTCACCATCGTCCAATTCGCTGACAGACATCCCGTTCACCTCCAACTTGGTGATGGCCAAAGGGAACGAAGCCTTATGCTCCACGATTTTGGAAGGCCAGAAGGTCATGATACCCAAATGGGTAGCGAATGCCATTCTGCCATCAGCCAAGTATACAGCATTGCTTTCCGTACACAGGTTGGACAGTTCGTTGTCGCCAAAATAATAATTGGTAAACTTGCCTTTTCTCCATCGAGACACACCATGTTCGGTACCAATCCATATGTCACCCGTACGCTTGTCTTCTACCACACTTTTCACATTGTTGTCAACCAATCCATCCTGGGTGGCGAATGCAAGTGTATCCTTGCCTTCAATCATCTTCAAGCCATTGCCCATGCTCCCTATCCAGACACGCTGCTTACTGTCTATATAGATGCAGATACAATGACTATTATCAGTCAGTTCTCCTCTGCCCAGCATCTTGATGACCTGACAATCCCTTGGATTTTTCAACAATCTATCTGGATTGAAATACAAAGTGCCCTTGTCACTACACAAATAGATACATCCCTTCCGGTCCATAGCCATGCTACGCAGATGAAGCGTCTTATCGGCTATCACATGCTTAATTTCCCCCTTATCATACACATCCAGCCCCTTGCCGAACACTGTAATCCACATGCGATTCTTCTTATCCAAGAGGAAATCACTGATTTTATCCAGCTTACCATTCTTGGCATCATTGAACGCCTCCAATGGCTTGCCATCCACAAAGATACCTCTCTTGCGAGTACCAATCCAAATGTTTTTCCGGGCATCTTGCCCGACAGCCGTGACATCATCACTGAAACCAGGGCAAGGACGAAGATTTGACAATCGCCCGTCAGCGACATAAAAGCCATTCATCCTGTTGCCCACATACACATGATTGCCCAAAGCCTTCAACAAACGCACATCGTTGGCATGACTCACCTGTCCCGCCACACCAGTATAGATGTATTGGTTGTTACTTCTCTTCGTATCAATGATGCTCACCCCCATATTCTCCATCGATGCCCAGAGATTACCATCCTTGTCCTCAAAAGCAGAAAGCACGTATGGGGAAGGCAACAAGTCGGAATAGGATGTCAATTCGCCTGTGGAAGGATCAAAAGACTGCACCCCATTGCCGTAGGTCGTTATCCACAAGATACCCGAGGAAGAAGTATTGAAGGTGTATCGAGGCTCACTGTCCAGTTGCAACAAACGCGCATTATAGATGCCCTTGAAATGACAAGTTTGCCTGGAAGTCAGATAATACACATCGCTCCCATCCAGCGACAAGATGATGACATTGCCGCGATTGTCGGTCAATACACTTGCTTGCTTAGGGTTGTAGGCTGACAACTGCATCTTATGAGAATCTATATGATACTCATATATGCCGTCATTGGTAGAAAGATACAAAATGCCCTGTCGATAGGCTGCTTGGGTCACCTTTCGGATAGACTTGGAAAGACTGGCTGCATACTCCAATACCAGTCGGTCTCCCTTGCGACGATACAATCCTCCATCAGACATGACCAGGAATCCGCCCTTCGGAGTGTCTTTGTAATCGACAACATCCAAAGATACCGATGGAGGAAGAGACAGAGAACGGCTATTGAAAGTCTTTCCATCAAAAGAAATGTCCTGTATGTTTTTCCCATCCCATACCAATAAGTCGCCATTGCGCAAGAAGGCATAGCCGTCATGGGACAGCTGATAGGTTCCATTGCCCGTGTAATCGACAAAACGTTCACGGTCGATGTCGTAACAACTATACTTGTTGCCACGGGTGCGAATCCAGACAAAACGATTGCGCCAATACTTGATGTCCAAGATGCGTACATCCCGCAACAAGTGGCTGTTGCCTTGCTGAGTAGGCTTGATGATTGCCATCTGATAGCCATCATAGCGCGCCAGACCGGATGTGGTGGCCATCCACACATAACCATACTTATCCTGCATCAAGGAGCGTACATAAGTGGTACGCATACTTGTAGAAACAGGCAATTGATAGGCTGTCTGTGCCTTGCTACATAAGCAGAACATCAGAAAACAGCCTACCAATACCCTATATATCATATTCCCAGTCATATCATTTAGTTGTCGTAGTATCATTATATCAGTATTATAATAGGTTTATTATTATATTATAATGCTGCAAAGGTAATAAAAAAAAATGATACCAACTGGAGTTTAATCTACTTTTTTACTTTCTTGCATGATTTGTTACCCGGAAGTAGTCGACATCGAGCCAACCGCCTGTCTTCGCCTTCCACGGACGATTGCAAAAGAGGCCCACTTTGGCACCTATCCACTTGCCCTCGGCAGCCAGGAACTTGTAGGCTATAATAATTAGTTGTTTTTACCAAATTGCATCCAGCCATTCTATCATTAGAACTTCGATGCTGCAAAATTATATATTTATAGGATTATACGCCTAGAATATTTACAATATGATGGAATATCAAACTTTCCCAGGTCGGCATAGTAACAATATGCCGACTAACAGGATTTTCCATCATATTGTACGGATTTACATTTGTATCTGAACGATTATACATACCTTTGCAGCGAAATCAAATTCAAACAACAACTAATATGATGAATCTAAAAAAGTCATTCTTGCTGACAGCAACCCTTTGCTTCTCAGCCATGGCCCATGCCCAAGTGGATCTTGACATGAGCAACGTGTTCAACGTAGGCGAAAGCCCCATCGAACTCAACGAATCCGTAGCCAAGGTTTCTGACGGCGTTGTCTTCATTGGTGACACGCGCCCAGCCGATAAAATCCAAGACGGTAAATACAGAGGTATGCGTGCTGTGAAGATGCGCCGCACCTTCGCTGTAGACGGCAAGACACGTCAATTCAACAATGCGCTGGCCTTCCGTCGCACCCCAGCTGGCGCCACCAGGGAGCACGTGGTAGACGTAACGATGGTGCCCCGCTCTTGCATGTTGCAAGTAAAGCCAACCAGCGACGGCACTTTTAATTTCGAGGTGTTCAGCAACAAGCCCGAGTCGAAAATCTACGTGGGCGTGCTCAACGGAACTTCCTGGAAGAACCTGGGCGAATTGGTCTACAAAAACGAGGGAAAGAAAGGTACCAAAGCTGACCCCTTGACACCGCTCACCTTAGAATATAAGTATAAGAGTGGCGACGAGGTATGGATCTACAGCGATGGAACCGCCAATCTCCTGGGAATGCAGTTTAGTGGCAATTTCGATACCAGTTTCAAGGGCACCGATGCCTTGGAAGCCTACAAAGCCATTCGCAAAGCCAACAAATAAAGGCAAGGGAAACAACAAATAAACATAATATAATCCAATAACCCTATTTAAAAAAAATATGAAAAAATCAATTTTATTCGCAGGAATAGCTGCCATGATCATGAGCAGCTGCACCAACAACGAGCTAGATTTCGGCAGCTCCGACGCCGGTAGCAAGCTGCAGGTTTCGGCCTCCATCCACGAGATGACCTCAAGAGCACACGACACATCATGGGAGGCCAACGATGCCATCGGCGTGTCCGATGATGGTACCAATACCAACGTGAAATACGTCACCAACAGCGGCGACGGCGTGTTCTCCAGTGACCAGACCATCTATCTGCTGGGCGACGAGAACCACAGCTTTACCGCCTACTATCCCTACAGCGAGACCGTGACCGCCGACAACAAGGTGATCACCTTCACCCAGCCCGCCGACTACATGTACGGCACGGCCACAGCCACCCGCCAGAGTCCCAACGCCGCCTTCACCTTCACCCACAAGATGTCGGAACTCTCGTTCACCGTGAAGGACGCAAGTTCTACTACGTCTTCCGCAAAGGCCAGCGCATCAACAAGGAGTTCCGAAGGCGAAGACGCTTCTTCTTCGACTACGACTACTTCTACCATCACGCTTCACAACGTGATTCTCGACGGCAACTTCAACACCTCTACGGGAACCGTCACCGCCGGCACGAGCAAGAGCGACTATACCGTAAACTTCACCCTCGGCGAGAAGACGAGCATCATCCTGCCCCCGCAAACCTTCACCGACAATAAGGTGGAAATCACCGTGACCAACAATGGCAAGACCTACGGCGGCACCCTGAGCCTTGAAAAATCGGAGGAGAGTAAGGACATCCAGTACCAGCTCACCATCAACAAGGAGAACGAAAGCAAGGCCTTGAACATTTCCTCTTCTACCATCACTGGTTGGACGGCCATCGACAAGGGCAACCAGAATCTGGAGGAAAAAGAAGCCGAGAACGTGCTTGAAGTGGGCGACTTCCTGCTCAGCGACGGTACCGTCGTAGACAAGGCATACGACTTGACAAAGTTGACAGATACAGACAAGAAGGTGGTAGGCGTAGTTTATTACGTGGGCAATGCGCAGCCTTCCGTACTGTATAGCATCGACGAGGGCAAGGACATTCTCAAGGCAGAATATTCAGATGCAACAAATGGCCTAGCCATCGCCATCAGCAACGCCAACGAGGAGGCTGCGGCTGTAACTACGGAAGACTTCAACTATTCCAATCTTATTAAATCCGGCCAGGACATTTACAACGAAACACTTGCCGCCAAGTATTTTGACAAGACATTGAACTGGTCGACCAATAATTTGGCCTGCACAACCTACATGGTAGGCTACAACAACACCAGCCTGATGGAAGCTTACAGCGAAACCGATGCTGGCAAGACAAAGGATCCAGCTGCAACCACTGTTTCGATGCTGAAGACTTACAGAGAAAACAATAAAGTGACCAATGCTTCCGCATGGTATATTCCTTCATACACTGAGTTTAAAGCCATCATCGACAACTACGCCACCATCAGCGCCAGCATCACAAAGGCTGGAGGCAGCTTGCCACAGTATGGCTTTGAGAACAAGAAACCAACATCATTCTACTGGACCAGCGACATGAGAGGCTCGCAATACAATTGGGTCACCACGCTGACTAGCGACGATCTCGCTACTGACGAAAATAGCAAAGGTACCAACACTTTGTATCTGTCAAGAAAAAACAGCAAGGGTTACTTCCGTCTCGCCGTGGCATTCTAAGCAGGTAGTCCATAAAACATAAATATATACTTTATCACCATGCTCTGGTATTCCTGCCAGGGCATGGATTCATTTCCTAAATCAAACTTATGAAGAGATTCATTTTATCCATAGCCATGATATTTGTAGCGGTCACCATGAACGCCACCGACTACTACATTTCCCCGACGGGAAATGACAACAACAATGGCACTTCGCAATCCACCCCATTCGCCTCCCTAGCCACCGCACAAAAGAAAGTGAAGGCTGGGGATATGGTCAACATTCTTCCGGGTACCTACCAGGTAAAAGAAAGCGAAATGATGGATAAGACCTCCAGCACCGTCTGGGACATCCTCTTCGATTTCGCCACCAGCGGAACAGAATCATCACCTATTATATATAAAGGGGTAATGGACGAAAAGGGCAACCGGCCCATTTTCGACCTCTCCGCCATCAACACAGGAAAAAGAATCACAGGTTTCTACATACGCGCCAAATACCTTAAGTTTAGCAACTTCGAGGTCATCGGCATCAACGTTCCACAATCTTCAAGCAACACCCAGTCGGAGAACTTCCGCATCAACGGCGGCAGCTACTGCACCTTCGACCATATCGCCGCCCACGACGGCATGGGCATCGGATTCTACATCACAGGAAAGTCTGCCCACAACACCCTCACCAACTGCGATGCCTACAACAACTTCGACTCTGTCAACATCGCCGTGAACAACGGCGGCAACAGCGACGGCTTCGGATGCCACGTGAGCGCGGGATGCGAGGGCAACAACTTCAGATACTGCCGGGCCTGGCAGAACAGCGACGACGGATTCGACTTCATCAACTGCTACTCCGCCGCCACCGTAGAATACTGCATCGCCTACCGCAACGGATACGACAAGGACGGCAACAAGCGAGCCGACGGCAACGGATTCAAGGCCGGCGGCTACGGAATGGGAAAGGAGGTGACAGCCACCGAAATACCCATGCACGTGGTGAGCCACTGCCTCTCGGTATGCAACAAGGCCAATGGATTCTACACCAACCACCACCTGGGCGGTGTGAAGTTCGACCACAACTCCGCCTACAAGAACGGCGGCAACAACTACAACTTCGTCTGCCGCAAGGGCGCATCACTGAGCGACGCCGTCGACGTGGACGGCTACGGACACATCGTGACCCACAACATCTCCTACAACTCCACGAAGCCCGTGGGCAACATCGACCTCTCCAAATGCACCCTAGAAGACAACTCCTTCACCTATACAGGTTCCGCTTGGGAGAACGATGCACTCACGGATGCCGACTTCTACAGCCTCAGCCAGAGCGAGCTGACAGCGGCGAGGAACACAGACGGCAGCCTGACCGTCATCAACTTCATGCGGCTGAAAGATCCGAGCCGCGACTATGGCTACGGCACCTTCAATGCGGGCTTCACCCCCACCCTGCTCACCGTCCACCTCTTCGGCGACTCCACCATGGCCACCTACGAGGAGTCGGGCGTCACCCGGGGATGGGGACAGTACTTCGGCGAGATGATGACCACCGAAATCAGTGTGCGCAACTGGGCCCACACGGGCTACACCGTGAAAAACGGCTGCAACCTCTCGTGGAAAGAGGCGCGCGACAGCATCAAGGCCGGCGACTACGCCCTCATCCAGTACGCCCACAACGACGAGAAAAGCCTCGACGAGGAAAACTACAAGAAATACCTCACCACGCTCGTGAAATACATCGTGTCGAAGAAAGCCACCCCCGTGCTCTTCACCAGCATCTGCCGCAACCTGATGGAGAACGGCAAGGTGAGGGGGCAGAAGGGCGATGACCCGGCCAACACGGGGCTGCACGAGGAATACAGTGCCTACATGAAGGAGGTGGCCGAAGAGCTGGGTGTCGTCTGCCTCGACATGACCGAGCAGACCCGCATCCTGCTGGAGGGCATCGGCACCGCCAAGGCCGCCCAACTGCTCTTCGACGGCGGATACACCCACACCTCGGAAACGGGCGCACGCATCAATGCGAGGATTGCAGCCACCCTGCTGCACAACAACCAGATCCTGGCCGACTACGTGAGGACCGACAGCCTCGTCGACATGTCAGCCCTCATCACGGAGTTGAGCGGGACACCCGCCACGGGAATCAGCCATATCGCACAAGACACGGCCAACCAGACCGATGCCCACTACTACACCCTCTCCGGCCAGCAGACCCTCACCCCCCTCCCCGGCCACATCTATATACACAAAGGAAAGAAAATCATCTACATCAAACAATAACATCCAGAAACAAAAAACATCCAACCATTATGAGAAATTACATCCGTATATTGCCCCTCGCACTCCTGGCCATCGCCCCCGCCGCATCGGCCAAGACCTACTACGTATCCCCATCGGGAAAGGCCGCCAACTCAGGCGACAGCCCCAAGAAAGCACTCGCCACACTGGCCCAGGCTCAAGCCCTCGTGGCCCCCGGCGACAGCGTCATCATCCTGCCCGGTACCTACCACGTGAAGCAGAGCGAGATGATGGCCCCCAACTACCAGAAGATATACGCCGTGGCCTTCGTGCTCGACAAGAGCGGCACCGCCCAGAAGCCCATCAGCTACATTGGAATACCAGACGCTGAGGGAAACCGCCCCGTGTTCGACTTCTCCGACGTGAAGCCCGACGCCCGCATCACAGGTTTCCTCTTGCGAGGCAGCTATCTTCACATCAAGAACATCGAGACCGTGGGCATGCAGGTGACCCAGACTGCCCACACGCAGAGCGAGAACTTCCGAATCCTCAACGCCTCTTACAACAAACTGGAGAACATCGCCGCCCACGACGGCATGGGCATCGGATTCTACCTCATCAAGAAATGCGCCCACAACTATTTCATCAACTGCGACGCTTACAACAATTACGATACCGTGTCAGAGAACGGAAAAGGTGGCAACAGCGACGGCTTCGGATGCCACCCTGGCACCACCGACAGCGAGGACAACGTGTTCATCGGATGCCGGGCCTGGTACAACAGTGATGACGGCTACGACCTCATCAACGCACAGGCACCCGTCAAGTTCCTCTACTGCATCGCCTACAAGAACGGACTCGCCGTCATCAACGGAGAGGACAAGAAGATAGCCGACGGCAACGGATTCAAGTGCGGCGGTTACGGCATGGGCAAGCGCGACACACGCAACAAGTTTGAGACCGCCCCCATGCACCTCGCACAGAACTGCATCTCCGCCCACAACCGCGCCTCTGGCTTCTACGCCAACCATCATCTAGGCGGACTCCACTTCGACCACTGCTCCGCCTACCGCAACGGTGCGGGCAGCTTCGTGATGACCAACCGTAAGGACGGCACCGCCGAGGGCAGCGAGAATGTGAACGGCTACGGCCACGTCATTGAGCACTGCCTCTCCTTCGGCTCCGACCCCATCAAGAGCCCCAAGCACCTGGCCTGGGTGGACGGTGACAAGAAAGACTGCACCATCGCCGACTGCTCCTTCACCTGGAACCCCGAAACCAAGAAATGGGACAACGACACCCAGCTTACTCGCAAAAGCTTCAAGAGCGTGGATGCCAAGGAGTTGATTGGCAAACGTGATGACAAAGGCATGTTGCCAGCCTTCTCGTTCCTCGCCCCCGTCACCCCCATGGGTTACGGCTATGACTTCAGCCTATACGCAAGCACTGTGGAAGAATACAGAAACAAGTAAAAAAGACTAGAAAAATATGAAACGAAACTTCTTCATCCTTTGCGCCTTCGTCGCCGCCCTGACCTCGACGCTACTCAGCTCCTGCCTCGACGACAACTGCTTAGAGCCGGAGGATACCGTCGTGGTGGGCACCCTGGCCGACGGCAGCACCCTCTTCGCCCGCAACAAGGGAAACGGAGAGGCCTGCGTGACCTACGACCCCAGCAACCCAACCCACCTGAACAGCAGCAACGCTGCCAAGATATCCACCTACAAGGGCGACGTGGTGGTACCGCAGTTGCTCATCGTAGACCACTGGGCCTACACCATCACGGGCATCGACGAGCTGGCCTTCGCCAACTGCAACGAGCTGACCAGCGTGCAGCTGCCCGACAGCGTGAAGACCCTCTGCGAGGGCGCATTCTGCAACTGTGCCACCCTGGCCAGCGTCAACATCCCCGAGGGCATCGCGACCATCCCCAACGCCTGCTTCGCCCGTTGCCCGCAGCTCAAGGAACTCACCCTGCCCTCCACGGTGAAGATCATCCAACGACTGGCCTTCTACAGCTGCGGCAAACTGAAGACGCTCCACGTGAAGGGCACCACGCCACCCGAGGCCACCGAGGCCTTCAGCGACAACATCGCCAACATCACACTCTACGTGCCGACCGGCAGCAAGAGCCTCTACGAGGAGCAAAACCCCTGGAAACAATGCAAAGCCATCATAGAAGAATAGACATGAAACATCTCTTATCCACTTTCATACTGGCCAGTGCCACCCTCACAGCCATGGCGCAAGCCACCCCCAATGCCCCAGCGCAACAGAATACCCACACCATACAGGGCACCGTGACCGACCAAAACGGAGAACCGCTCATCGGTGTGACCATCAAGGCCGGAAAGGCAGGCGTAATCACCGACCTCGACGGCAAGTACACCATCCAGGTGCCCAGCTCGGCCACCTTCCTGGAATATTCCTACATCGGCATGAAACCGGAGAAAAGGAAGGTGAAGGCGGGAAAGATAGACGTGGTGCTGAAGGACGACGCCAAACTGATGGACGAGGTGGTGGTGATCGGCTACGGATCGGTGAAGAAAGGAGACGTGACCAATGCCGTGGCCAAGGTGAAGGGCGACCAGCTGAAGGACCGCCCTGTGAGCAACGTGGCCAGTGCCCTGCAGGGTGAACTGGCCGGTGTGGAGGTGCGTACCACCAGCGGCGCACCCGGCAGCGGCGTACAGATCAACGTGCGCGGAGCCACCTCCATCAACGAGAGCGGAAACTCCAATCCCCTCTACGTGGTGGACGGAGTGCCCATGGACGAGGACTTCGACCTCGTGAACATCAATCCACAGGACATCGAGAGCATCGAGGTATTGAAGGATGCTTCATCCAGTGCCATCTACGGAAGCCGCGGAGCCAACGGCGTGATTATAATCACCTCGAAGAAGGGCAACGACGACGGCAAGGTGAGAGTGAACTTCAGTGCCGACTTCTCGCTGAGCACCCCCGAGCGATACATGGACATCATGAGTCCAGAGGAGTGGATAGAGTGGAGGAAGAAGGCCAACAACGTGCGCTACGTGAACCAGTACGGAGCCAAGGGAGCCAAGGCCACCGACTCCTACGCCGAGCGAATCGCCATCATCGGAAGCTGCAGCGCCAACTATGTGAATGACCCCCGATGGGACATGCCCGGATATGGCGGACTGGCCCTCATCGACTGGCAGAAGGAAATCTTCCAGACCGCCCTGGCGCAGAACTACAATATTTCCGTATCATCGGGTAACAAGAAGAGCAACTACCGCGCCTCGCTGGGCTACGTGACCCAGGACGGCATCGTGGTGAACACTGGATTCCAGCGCATCAACTTGAAACTGAGCGCACAGACCGTCGTGAAGGACAAGCTCACGTTGGGCTTCGACCTCGCCCCGCAGTTCACCGTGACCAAGGGCGGCAACGTGGACGGAAAGGACAACGCCGCCCAGCAGGCCCTCACCCTCGCCCCCGTGGCCGAGGCAGAGGCGGGCGTATACACCGGAGCGCAGCCCTACGGCCGATACCTCTGGGCAGGCAGTTCGGTGAGTCCAGTGGCCAGCATGGAGTACTCCAGCTACCGGGACGAGAAGATACGCATCAACTCCTCCGTCTTCGCCCGCTACCAGATTCTGCCCGAGCTTCAGGCCGAGCTGTTGGGCAGCTGGCTCTTCTCCAACAGCGAGCGCCACCGCTTTACCCCAAGTTCGCTCAACAGATACTGGGCCTCCTACCCCGAGGGGTACTACAGCACGGGAAACTGGACGGGAAGCCGCAGCCACAAGTACCTTGCCCAGGCGACAGCCACCTACAACAAAGACTTCGGACACCACCATCTCAACGTGGTGGGCGGATGGTCGTTGGAGATGACACGCGACGGCAGTTCCTATAACATCGGAGCCACCCAATATCCCAACAACGCACTCAACGGAGGCTTCTCCGACATGACCACCGTAACGCTGAAGAACGTGTCGGCCACCTACAGCACAGAAGACCGGCTCGTATCCTACTTCGCCCGCGCCGAGTATGGCTTCGACAGCCGATACCTGCTCAACGTCAGTCTGCGCCGCGACGGCAGCAGCCGTTTCGGAAAAAACAAGAAATGGGGCACCTTCCCCGCCGTCTCCGCCGCCTGGAGAGCCAGCAACGAGAAGTTCTGGAAGCCCGAGTGGATTATGAACCAGGCCAAGCTGCGAATCAGCTACGGCTCCAACGGCTCCAACTCCATCCCCAGCAACTCGGCCTACGGCGTGCTGAGCAACAGCAACTACAGCCAGGACGGAAGCCTCACCACGGGATTCGTACCCGGCAGCACGCCCAACAACGACCTGGGATGGCAGAAGACCGACTCCTGGAACGCCGGCGTAGACCTCGGATTCTTCAACAACCGCATCTCCCTGGCCCTCGACCTGTACACCAAGAACATCCGCGACATGCTCTATCAGGTCACCCTGCCCGCCGACATGGGATACACCAAGGGCTACACCAACGTGGGAAACATACGCAACACGGGCTTGGAACTGGAACTGAAGACGGAGAACCTGACGGGACAGCTGCGCTGGACCACCAACTTCCAGTTCTCCTGGAACAAGAACAAGGTAATCGATCTCGGCGCCAACTCCACCATATTCACCGGCTACGACAACTCCACGCAGGTGATACAAGTGGGCCACACCGCCGGCGAATACTACCTCTACTACGCCGTGGGCGTATATGAGACCGAGGAAGACCTGAAGCGATACCCCACGCAGACCGGCTCAGTGGTTGGCTCCGTGCGCTACCGCGACATCAGCGGTCCCAACGGCGTGCCCGACGGCAAGATAACCGAGGCCGACCGCGTGTACATGGGCCATCCGCAGCCCAGCTGCACTTACGGTCTGACCAACACCTTCAAGTATAAGAACTGGACTGCCTCCTTCCTCATCACCGCCCAGACTGGCGGCAAGATATACGGTGCCATCGGCCGCGCCTTCGACCGACAGGGCATGGGAACCTCGGTCAATGTGCTGAGGAAATGGAAGAACATGTGGTACTCCGAGAGCGAGCCCGGCGACGGCCACACGCCCTGTGCCTGGGTGTCGGGCATCAACGAAGAATACGACAGCCGGTGGCTCTACAGCAGCGACTTCATCAAGCTCAAAAACGTCACCCTCTCCTACAACTGGCGACTGCCGAAGAAGTCCTTCATCGACAGCGTACGACTGAGCGCCAGCGTGGAGAACGTCTTCATGATCGACTCCTACGAGGGAGGCTACTCCCCGGAGAGCAACAACTCCTCCAGCCGCATCTCCAGCTACGACTACGGAGCCTACCCCATGGCCCGGACATTCAACCTCGGAGTAAACATCCAATTCTAAACACAAACGATATATGAAACTATCACATTATATTATAATAGGTGCAACCACGCTCTGCCTCACAGCCTGCGGCGACTTCCTCACCGTTACCCCCAAGAACACGCAGACCACCGATAACTTCTACCAGACAGAAGCCCAAGTGGACCAGGCACTCACCGGACTCTACGGCACACTGAAGCCCATCCCCAAGTATCTCTTCGCCATGAGCGAACTGCGGTCGGACAACACCTGGGTGCTCACCGACAGCAAGCAGAACGACTATGCCGACGTGGCCACCTTCAATGCCAACGGTCTGCTCACGGCCAGCATCGTGTCGGGATGCTGGAGCGACTACTTCAAAATCGTGTCGGCAGCCAACACCCTGCTCGACAAGATGGAGGGATTCTCCTTCAACGACGAGAAGGTGAAAACGCAATACACGGCCGAGGCGCGCTGCATCCGCGCACTCGCCTACTTCGACCTGGTGAGGTTTTTTGGCAGAGTGCCCGCCCCCACCCACATGCTCACCACCAACGAATCGTTTGAACTAGGACAGAGCGAGGCCGTCGACGTATACAACAACGTGATTGTGCCCGACCTGGAATACGCCGTGGAGCATCTCTCCGAGAGTGCTTCCGACTACCAGGGCAAAGCCCACAGCGAGCGACTCACCCAGGCGGCCGCCAAAGGATTTCTGGGGAAAGTGTATCTCACGATGGCCGGATTTCCCCTCAACGACACGGAGAAGAAACCCCTGGCGCAGCAGCTCTTCAAGGAGGTGATTGACTACGGTGAGGCGAACGGAAAATACTGGATGGCCGACATGGACACCTGGAACCAGTGCTGGCTACACGAGAACGACAACAAGTACGCCGTCTTCGAGATACAGTACATCGCCGAGTCGGGGCAGGGCAACCCCATGGTTACCATCACCGTGCCCAGCAACCCAGGCTCCGACTGGTGCGGCAACAATCTCATGACGGGCACCCACGTCTACATCGAGCGCGGCCTACAACGCCACTTCATCGCCAAGAACACCGAAGGCAAATACGTAGACCAGCGCGCCGACGGCACGCTCAACCTCAAGGAAACTATTGGCGAGGACGGAAGCATCATCACCAGCGAGGGCAACACCTTCTACGTGAAATACTTCGAGAGCAAGGTGAAGCGTGCCAAATGGGGTATGGCCGACATGGATGCCTCCATCGTGGACCGCACCTACTGGCCGCAGAACTTCCAGCTCTTGCGCATCGAGGACATCATGCTGCTCTACGCCGAGTGCGTGGGAAACACGGAGCAAGGCCGCAAGATGGTGAACAAGATACGCCGCCGCGCCGGTCTTGCCGATCTGGATGCCTCACTCTCGGAGCCGGACTTCCAGAAGGCCGTGCAGGATGAGCGCCGCTACGAGTTGGCCGAGGAGGGCGTGAGATGGTTCGACCTGGTGCGCCGCAACGAATACGTCGCCACCATCAAGCAGATGTTCACCGACGATGACGAGACCCTCAACGGCACGTACAAACAATACGCCAACCGTGTGAACGAGAACATGTATCTCTATCCTATCCCACAGAGCCAAATAGAAGTGCGCAAAGGACTGTATACACAAAACAAGGGATACTAATTCCCCCACTTTTTGACAATCATCTGTCAAATTTGTACTAATTTATATATTTCTGAACAAGAATAAGCGTATTCTCCATATTTTTTATTTATCTTTGCAATCGAAGACATCCAGATGTCTCAAACTATCGTGGACAATCTCGAAATATTACTTAAAAACCATCATAGCATGAATAAATTGCAAAGAAATAAGTTTATTGGTTTTTCTTTTGCCCTGGCATTGCTCCCATCGGTCCAATGCCAGGCACAGTTGCTCCCTACCCCCACCCAGGAAGCCAAGCCCGGCGTGAGATGGTGGTGGATGGGATCTGCCGTGGACAAGGAGAACCTGAAGTGGAACCTCGACGAATATGCCAAGGCTGGCATCGGGGCGGTGGAAATCACACCACTCTACGGTGTGCAGGGCAACGACAAGAACGATATTCCTTATCTCTCACCCAAGTGGATGGACATGCTCCAGTTTGTGGAGAAAGAAAACAAGCAGGTGGGTATCGAGACCGATATGGCCACTGGCACAGGGTGGCCCTTCGGCGGTCCGTGGGTGCCCATCAGCGAGGCAGCGTGCAAGGCCGTCTTTGTAGACACCATCGTCGACATCAAGCAGAAACTGATGGAGATAGACTTCAACGTGCCGCAGAAGGAGCGCGCCTATGCCAAGCTGAAGGTCATCAAGGCCTACCCCGTAGGGGGAGAGAAGAAGAAAAAGCGAGTCATCGCTCTCTATGAGAGCCGCACCCGACAGAAGGTGAAGCGTGCCGCACCGGGTGGCGAAGGCTACGTCATCGACCACTTCGACTCCACCGCTGTGGCACATTATCTGCAGCACATCGACAGTGCCTTCATAGCCTCGAAGACTCCCTACCCCCACACCTTCTTCAACGACAGCTACGAGGTGTATGGCGCCAACTGGTCGCCCACCCTCCTCACGGAGTTTGAAAAGATGCACGGCTACAAGTTGCAGGACAAGTTCCCCGAATTCCTCGACGGCGATTCCGAGGTGGTGAGCGACTACCGCGAGACCTTGGGCGACATGCTCCTCCATAACTTCACCGAGCAGTGGACCAAGTGGACCCACGACCGCGGCGCCATCACGCGCAACCAAGCCCACGGTTCGCCAGCCAACCTCATCGACTGCTACGCCGCCGTCGACATCCCCGAGATCGAGGGCTTCGGCCTCACCGACTTCGGCATCAATGGCTTAAGGAAAGACCCAGGCAAGACACGCCCCAACTTCAGCGACCTCAGTATGCTGAAGTACGCTCCGTCAGCCGCCCACATCACAGGCAAGAAATATACATCGAGCGAGACGTTCACCTGGCTCACCGAGCACTTCCGCACGTCATTGAGCCAGATGAAGCCCGACATGGACTTGATGTTCTGTGCCGGCGTGAACCACATGTTCTTCCATGGCACGGCCTATTCGCCCAAGAACGACCCATGGCCGGGATGGAAGTTCTATGCCTCGGTGGACATGAGCCCCACCAACAGCATCTGGCGCGACGCCCCCGAGTTTATGAAATATATCACCAACTGCCAGACCTACCTGCAATGGGGCCAGCCCGACAACGACTTCCTGGTCTATCTGCCCGTGAGAGACATGTGGCGCAACGACACCAAGAACTGGCTCATGCAGTTCGACATCCACTCGATGGCCAAGAAGGCCCCGGAATTCATCAAGACCATCCTCGACATCGACAAGGCCGGATTCGACTGCGACTACATCAGCGACAAATACCTGCGCACGTGTACCGTTAAGAATGGCATGATAGAGACCGCTTCCGGCACGCGCTACAAGGGTCTTATCATCCCTGGCAACAACATCATGCCAAGTGATGTCATCCAACATATTTCAGACCTAAAGGCACAGGGAGCCAAGATCATCAAGGGCGACAACACCGAAGCAATGGCCCAGGCCGCCCAGCCCGAGCTTCTCAGAAAGCAACTCGGACTGAAGATGATTCGCCGCAGCAACAGCGTGGGCCATCATTACTTCATCTCCAACCTCACCAAGAACGACATTTCCTCTGCCGTAACCCTGGCCACGGGCGAGAAATACGGTGTTTGGTTCAATCCGATGACGGGCGAATACCACTCCGCCGACATCTCGGACAAGGGACTGGCCATCAGCCTGAAGAGTGGCGAGAGCCGCATCCTCCTTGTTTCCAGCAAGCCCGTAAGCGAATGGAACGAGGCCAGTCTCTCTGCCTCTATCACCCCCGAAGCCAAGCAAGCTGCCGACGGCAAGAGCATCGACCTCACCGCCAACAAGTGGACCCTCTCTTTTACGGAAGAACAGCCACAAGTGGGCAAGACTTATCAGTTGCAAGGTTTGAAGACCTGGGAGAATCTTGACGAGAAGACCAAGATTACTATGGGAACAGGTGTTTACGAAACCACCTTCAAATTGGCCAAGGACGATGCCAAGAAGCAATGGGCCATCGACCTGGGCGATGTACGCGAGAGTGCCCGCGTCTACATCAACGGCAAGTACATCGGTTGTGCCTGGGCTGTGCCCTACATCCTCAACTGCAAGGATGCACTCGTAAAGGGCAAGAACACCCTGCGCATCGAGGTGACCAACCTGCCCGCCAACCGCATCGCCGAGCTGGACCGCCAGGGCGTGAAGTGGCGCAAGATGAAGGAAATCAACGTGGTAGACATCAACTACAAGAAGACCACCTACGCCGACTGGAGCCCAGTGCCCAGCGGTCTTAACAGTCATGTAACATTAACAGAAATCAAATAGACAAATGAAGAAACTGATCCTAACAACCGTTTGCGCCCTCTTCGGGCTGACCTCCCTGTCGGCCCAAAGCGCATTGCAGGACGAAATCCTGGAAGTGGCTCATCGCACCAACAACTACTTCATGACGAAGTATAGCGACCCCACCATCGACACCTATGTGAAGAAGAAGCGCACCAGCAATCTCTGGACCCGCGCCGTGTATTACGAGGGACTGATGGCTCTCTACGAGATAGACCCGCAGCAGCGCTACCTCGACTACACCGACCAGTGGGCCGACTACCACAAGTGGACGGCTCGCAACAGTGTGAACGACACCGACGCCGACAACCAGTGCTGTCAGCAGACCTATCTTGACCGCTATGTGCAGACCGGCGGCAAGAAGGACATCAGCAAGATAAAGGAGAACCTCGACCACCAGATGGGCACCAACCGCGTGTCGTACTGGACTTGGATCGACGCCATCCAGATGGCCATGCCCGTCTACGCCAAGTATGCCAAGATTACAGGCGAGAAGAAGTATCTCGACTATGCCATGAACTCCTACAAGTGGAGCCGCGACACCCTGGCCGGCGGACTCTTCAACAAGAAAGAGGGACTCTGGTGGAGAGACAAGGACTATGTGCCGCCCTACAAGGAGAAGGACGGCAGCAACTGCTACTGGAGCCGTGGCAACGGATGGGTGTACGCCGCCTTGGTGCGCGTGATGCAGACCCTTCCCAAGACCGACAAGAACTACCAGTATCTCAAGAAGGATTTCATCTCCATGAGCCAGGCCATTCTGAAATGCCAGCGCGAAGACGGCTACTGGAACGTGAGCCTCGTGTGCCCCGCCAACTACGGCGGTCCCGAGATGACGGGCACAGGTCTATTCCTCTACGGTATGGCATGGGGCGTGCAGCAGGGCATCCTGCCCAAGGCCACATACCAGAAGGCAATGGACAAGGCATGGAAGGCACTGGCAGCCTCAGTGCATGAGGACGGCTTCATCGGATACAACCAGGGTACAGGCAAAGAGCCCTCTGCCGGACAGCCCGTCACCTTCACCTCCGTTCCCGACTTCGAGGACTACGGCACAGGATGCCTCCTGCTGGGTGCAGTAGAATACTACAAGCTTTTAAAGGTAAAAAAGTAAAATGGGAAAAGAGAAAAAAGACTAAGACAAAGACATGAAGAAATATATTTGGATTTTGGCTTGCCTGATGGCGCTCGCGCCATCGGGAGCAGACGCGGCCAAGAAACAGAAGAAAGCCAAGAAGGCACAGACTGAGCTTTGGCCCGACGGCACCAAGATGGACGCCTGGTTCAGCAATGCACAGAAAGTAAATGTCGACACGCTCGGCAAGAAGTATGTCATCACCGACTATGGTGTGAAGAACGACAGCTCTTTGATTCAGACCAAGGCCATACAGGCCGTCATCGACAAGGCGGCACAGGAAGGCGGCGGAGTCATCGTCGTCCCCGCCGGAACCTACCAGAGCGGAGCCCTCTTCTTCAAGCCCAAGACCCACCTCTATCTGGAGGAGGGCGGAAAACTGAAGGGCAGCGACCGCATCGCCAACTTCCCCGTCTTGGAGACTCGCATCGAGGGAGAGACCTGCAAGTACTTCTCCGCCTTCATCAATGCCGACCATTGCGACGGTTTCACCATCGCCGGCAAGGGAACCATCGACGGCAACGGCCGCCACTACTGGGAGGAGTTCTGGATTCGTCGCACATGGAACCGACAGTGTACCAACAAGGATGCCCAGCGCCCACGCCTCGTCTACATCTCCAACTCCAGCAACGTGACCCTGCAGGATGTACACATCCAGAACAGTCCTTTCTGGACCAACCACATCTACCGTTGCGACCACGTGCGCTTCCTAAGCTGCACCATCTTCGCCCCCACCAGTGGCATCAAAGCCCCCAGCAGCGATGCCATCGACATCGACGTGTGCCACGACGTGCTGGTGGAAGGATGCCACATGAGTGTGAACGACGATGCCATCGCCATCAAGGGCGGCAAGGGAACATGGGCAGACCAGGCCCCGGAGAACGGTCCTGTCTACAACGTGCTCATCCAAAACTGTGAATACGGACGAGTGCACGGCTGTCTGACTCTTGGCAGCGAGAGCGTGAACGACCGCAACATCGTGCTCCGCAACATCAAGGTGGGCAACGCCCAGCGCGTGCTCTGGCTGAAGATGCGCCCCGACACACCGCAGCACTATGAGTATGTGACGGTGGACAACATCGAGGGCACCACTGGCAGTTTCCTCGTGGTTCGCCCCTGGACCCAATTCTTCAAGCCCGGCGACCGCAAGGACATGCCCCTGAGCCAGTGCAACAACATCACGATGAAGAACATCCGTATGGACTGCGACAACTTCTTCGACGTGGGCAAGAGCGACAAGTATCGCTTGGTGGACTTCACCTTCGAGAACATCCGCTGCACCGACAAGAAGATGGCGTTCAAGACCGACGTGATTGAAAACAC
>CAVGLH010000039.1:0-21534 GCA_963630065.1 Bacteroides fragilis
AATCTGAACCTTGTATTCTTTTCCGTCGATTGTATATTTAAACTCTTTCATATCTCTGTAGCTTATGGTTTTGCTGTTAAACTCAAGAACTTGGCATTCCACATGGTTTGACGTGGCTGAATCGTGATGATGCCGGGCTCCTTGTCGTGTACATTGTTGCCCTGGAACTCATAGAGCGCCATGGCAATGGCAGCATAAATATTCTTGTCCATTTGTTATAGTATTAAACTTCTAACTTCTAACTTCAGACTTCTAACTGAAAATTACATCGGCATGCAGCCATGCTTCTTGGCTGGCAAGCTCTGGCGCTTGGTGGCAAGCTGGGCAAGACCGCGGCAGATGCGGAAACGGGTGTTGCGTGGCTCGATCACGTCATCGATGTAACCATACTGGGCAGCCTGATAGGGGTTGGCGAACTTCTCTGTGTACTCCTCTTCCTTCTCGGCCAAGAAAGCCTTCACGTCCTCGCCGGCATCCTTCTTTGCCTTGGCTTCCTTGCCGCAGAGGATGGCAACGGCACCGCTGGCACCCATCACGGCAATCTCGGAAGATGGCCATGCAAAGTTGAGGTCGGCACGAAGCTGCTTGCAGCCCATCACGATGTGGCTACCGCCATAGCTCTTGCGCAAAGTGATGGTAATCTTTGGTACGGTGGCCTCGCCGTAAGCATAGAGCAACTGTGCTCCGTGCTGAATCACGGCGTTGTACTCCTGGCCTGTGCCCGGCAAGAATCCAGGTACGTCTACGAGTGATACGATAGGGATGTTGAAGGCATCGCAGAAACGAACGAAGCGGGCTGCCTTGCGGCTGGCGTTCACGTCGAGCACACCGGCATAGGCTGCAGGCTGGTTGGCTACGATACCCACGCTCTGGCCATTGAAGCGGGCGAAACCTGTGATGATGTTCTTTGCGAACTTAGGCTGTACCTCGAAGAACTCGCCGTTGTCGGTCACGGCGCCGATTACCTTGTACATGTCGTAAGCCTGGTTGGGATCCTCGGGGATAATCTCGTTCAACAAATCCTCCATGCGGTCGATAGGGTCGGTGCACTCCACACGTGGAGCCTCCTCTGTATTGTTGCTTGGGATGTAAGAGAGCAAGGTCTTGATCATCTCGATAGCCTCTTCCTCTGTCTTGGCAGTGAAGTGGGTTACACCGCTCTTGGTTGCGTGAACAGATGCACCACCCAAGTGCTCGGCATCGATGTCTTCACCAGTCACGGTCTTCACCACCTTAGGACCTGTGAGGAACATGTAAGAGGTCTGCTCCTTCATGATGATGAAGTCGGTGAGGGCGGGAGAGTAAACTGCACCACCGGCGCAAGGGCCCATGATGGCGGAAATCTGAGGGATGACACCTGAAGCAAGGATGTTGCGCTCGAAGATTTCGCCATAGCCGGCGAGGGCGCAGATACCTTCCTGGATGCGGGCACCACCGGAGTCGTTCATGCAGATGACAGGCGCACCCATGGTCATGGCCATGTCCATCACCTTGCAAATCTTCTGTGCCATGGTCTCGGAGAGGGAACCACCGTTCACAGTGAAGTCCTGGGCATATACATAAACCAGACGGCCGGCGATGGTGGCACTACCTGCCACGACACCGTCGCCGAGGTATTGCTTCTTGTCCATACCGAAGTTGGTGCAACGATGCAATTTGAACATATCGTACTCCTCGAAGCTGCCTGCGTCAACCAACATTTCGATTCGCTCGCGTGCTGTATATTTGCCACGCTGGTGCTGCTTCTCGATGGCTTTCTCGCCACCGCCAAGACGAGCCTGTTCGCGCTTGGCGATCAGCTCCTTAATCTTTTCTGTTTGTTTGCTCATAATTATGATTATGTATTGTTTCTTTCTTTGTTTTGAATTGTGTGAAATGAACAGCGAGTGCCTTTCTTCTCATAATTCCGTGCAAAGGTACGAAAAAAAACATAGATAGCACACTATCTACGGTTAAATATTTAGAAATGTTATGAAAATCACCTATATTGAGGATGGTGTGACCTTGCTATGGGCTTAAAACTCAATCAGTACACGGCCGTTGATTTGTCTGCCCGTCAAATAGTTGGGTACAGCATATTGCTGGTTGCTGACATCGGTCACCCAGTAGTAGCTGTTTACGTTGTCGATACCAAAGAGGTTGAGACAGTCTACGCCGAGTGTCACGTTCTTGAGGAAAGTCTTCTTCTCGTGGTGAGGGTTGTCGAGCAACTGGTAGCTCATGCCGATGTCGGCACGGCGATAGGCTGTGGCTCGGAAACTGTTGGTCTCCAACTCTCTGTGAGGGGCGGAGAAGGGTAGCCCGTCGGCAAAGGCGAGTTTCAACGACATACGCCATTTCTTGCTGCCCGGGAAATAGTCGGTGAAGAAGAGGTTGACGGCGTATCGCTGGTCGGTGGGCAGTGGGATGCTCTTGCCGCCCAACTTCATCTTTGTGTCCATTAGCGACAGGCAGAGCCATGAGTCGGTGCCAGGCACGAACTCGCCGTAGAGTTTGAGGTCCAGTCCGGCCGCATGACCACTGCATACGTTCTGGCCGTAGTAGATAACCTTTACGTTGCTAACCGAGTAGGGCACCAGGTTGCTCAACGCCTTGTAGTAAGCTTCTGCGGAGAATTTGTATCGTTGTTCGTTTACCTTGAACCGATAGTCATATCCTGCAATGAAGTGGATGCTTCGCTGGCTTTTTATCTTCTGATTGAGCGATGCCACGGTAATTCCGTTTACGGTAGTGGTGTCTCGCAGTTCCTTGAAGAATGGGGCTTGGTAGTAGAGCCCAGCGGCGAATCGCCAGGTGGTGTTCTCGTGGTTTGCCGGAATGATGGCAAGCGATAGGCGAGGACTCACGATTGTTTCCTTGTTGAAATTCCAGTGGCTCAGACGGATGCCGTAGTTCAGCGTGAAGTGGGTTTGGCCAAGTGCAGTTTCCGTAGATGTGGAGTCGGTGCTCTTGCCGCCACTGGTAAAACGGTAGGTGTCTTGTAGGTAAGCCTCGATGCGGTTGGCGTTCAATTCATTGTGGGCTTTCATCGAATAAATCATATAGAGATTCTTACCGTCGTGGGGGATGCTGTAGCCCGCCGAGTCGCGCATCTCGTATTCCACCGAGTTCTCCCTGATGCTTTCCTTCTTAAAGATAATTGCGGCTTCTACGTCGTGCTTCTGAATCTTGTGCCTCAGCATCAGCTTGGTGCTCAGTACTTTGGCGGTGAGATAGTTGCGGGCGTGCTCGAAGTAGGTTCCCACACCGAGGTTTTCTGAAGTTTCGGTCTCGTTGAGCCAATATTGCCCCTGAATGTCGTATTTCTCCTGTTCCTTGGTGTAGAAGGCACTTCCCAGCAGCGAGATGCTGGTGTTGTCGGTGATGTTTCGGGTGATGCCGAGGGTGCCGAAGTAGGTGAGGAATCGGTCTTTCTCCTGTCCGTCGAAATACACCTTGAAGTTCTTTACGTTTCCCAGTGTGCCGAAAGAAGTCTCCCGGTCGGAAGGCGTAAAGTTATAATGGTTGTCGGAGATGTTGCCAATGAAGTCGATGCTCCATCGCTTGTTGGGCTGGTAGCTAAGGTAGGTCTGATAGTCAAGATAGTTGGGCTTGTACTCACCTTTGGTGTCCAACGATCCTAGCAGATAGCTGGTGGTCTTGTATCTCACGCTGTTGAGCCAAGAGAGCTTTCGTGTTCCCAGTCCGATATAGGCATCTGCACCCAATAGGCTGGCAGACAGGCTGCCTTCTACCAAAGGTTTTTTGCCTTTGGCCTTGAGCTTCTTGTAGGTGATGTCGAGGGCGGAACTCATCTTGTCGCCGTATTTGGCGGCATAGCCTCCAGTGGAAAAACCTATCTTTTCTACCATATAGGGATTGATGACCGACAGTCCCTCTTGCTGACCGCTGCGCACGAGGAACGGACGGTATATTTCCACATTATTTATATATACAGAGTTTTCGTCGAAAGCACCACCACGCACATTGTATTGCGACGACAGTTCGCTATGGGTGCTCACGCCAGCCTGTTGCTGAATGAGTCCTTCTACGGCGTTGCCGTTGGCGGATGGGGCCATTTTCATGTCCTTGGGCTTGATTTCCTGCACTTGGTCGGTTTGCAGTTTCTCGCCGGTGATGTTTACCTCGTCAAGCTGGGTGTTGTCTGTGCGCAGCACCACCAGCAAAGTTTGTTTGCCGCGGGGGCTTCTCAATACCCTCACCTTGGTCTTGTAGCCAATCATGGAAAACTTTACTGCCACGCTGTCGGCGGAGTGCAGGCGGAGGCTGAATTCACCTTTTAAAGAGGTGAAAGCCACTTTGCCCTGGCTTGCCACAGATATGGTGGCAAGTTCAATAGGATTGCTGTCTTCGTCGGTAACTCTACCTTGAAGCGTAAACTCCTGTGCCATCAACTTGAGGATGGACATCAGGCATATTGTAAGTAGGATAAATCTTTGTCTCATATATTTAAGTAACGTAGAAACTATCGATTTATTGTAAAATACCAAAAGTTTGGTATTGTAATGTCACATTTTTTTAGTACTTTTGCACTCAAATTTCAAAACAGGACAAGATATATGAAGAAACAAACGCAGGCCATTCATGTGCCTTACGAACGTAGGGATGCCTATGATGCGTTGAGCATCCCGGTGTACAACACTCTTGCATACGAGTTTGAGAATGCCCAGATGATGGCCGATGCCTTTACCGATAAAATCAAGGCTCCTGACTATTCACGAGTGGAGAACCCTACGGTGACCAACTTGGAGCGCCGTGTGGCTGCTCTTACTGGAGCCCAGCATGCCACTGCCTTCAACTCGGGTATGGCGGCCATCAGCAACACCATGCTCGCCCTTGCCAGCCAAGGCAAGAATGTGGTCACATCGAAACATCTTTTCGGCAATACCTTCGGCTTGCTCTACGGCACTTTGCGCCGTTTCGGCGTGAAGACTCGTCTCGTGGATCTTACCGACATCGAGAAAGTAAAGGAGGCTGTCGATGACGATACCTGCTGCATATTCCTTGAGATTATTACCAATCCTCAGTTGGAAGTGGCCGACTTGAAGGCGCTTTCCGAGGTGGCTCATGCCAAGAATGTACCGTTGGTGGCCGACACTACCATCATTCCTTTCACCCAGTTCTCTGCCAAGAGTTTGGGTGTTGACATCGAGGTGGTGTCTAGTTCCAAGTATGTGAGCGGTGGAGCCACGTCGCTCGGCGGACTGGTCATCGACTACGGTACTCCCTATAACAAGGATTTTGCCAAGCGGCTCTATGGAGAGATGCTGTTCAACTTTGGTGCATACATGACTCCTCAAGTGGCCTATATGCAAACAATTGGGCTTGAAACGCTTGATGCCCGTTATCGTGTACAGAGCAGCAACGCCATGGCGCTTGCCAAGAAACTCCAGACGCTTCCTCAGATTAAGCGGGTAAACTATGTGGGCTTGGAGGACAATCCGTTCCATGCCTTGGCGAAGAAACAGTTTGGCGAGACTGCTGGTGCGATGATTTGCGTCGACTTGGAGAGTAAGGAGGCTTGTTTCGAACTCATCAATAATCTCAAACTTATCCATCGTGCCACGAATCTCTTCGACAATCGATCGCTTGCCATCCATCCTGCCAGTACCATCTTTGGGGGCTTCCCGGCAAAGATGCTCAAAAGTATGGATGTGCTCGACACCACTATCCGTTTCAGTGTAGGTTTGGAGGATGTGGACGACTTGTTTGAGGATATCAAGCAGGCGTTGGCGTTAGTGAAGAGAGAAGAACTAAAAGAGTGAAGAATTCAATAGCTAATTATATGGCATACGATTTTGACAAGATAGTAGACCGTACGGGTAGTGGAGACCTCAAACATGGTGCTCTGCTGCCTCGTTGGGGCAGGGATGACCTGTTGCCGCTGTGGGTGGCAGATATGGACTTTGAGACTCCGTCGTTCGTGACCGATGCTCTGAAAGCACGCTTGGAACACTCTCTCTTCGGCTACACGATGGAACCTGAGGATTATGTGCCAAGCATCATCGACTGGGTACGTGACCATCACCAATGGAACATCAAGCGAAGTTGGATTCGATTCATCCCGGGTATTGTGAAAGGCATTGGATTGGTTTGCAACGTGTTTACCAAGGAAGACGAGAAGGTGATTATCCAACCGCCAGTATATCATCCTTTCCGGCTCACCCCGGAGGGCAATGGACGCCAGGTAGTGTTTAACCCGCTGAAGATGCGCGAGGATGGCTATTACGACATGGACTTTGAAAGCCTCGAAAAGGTGTACGACGAGAAATGTAAGGTGTTTATACTCTGCAATCCCCACAATCCTGGGGGAATTACATGGAGCCGCGAGACTTTGCTGCGTTTGGCTGATTTCTGCTACGACCACCATTTGCTTGTCGTGAGCGATGAGATTCATGCGGATATGGCAATCTTTGGACATAAGCACATTCCTTTCGCCTCGGTGAGTGACAAGGCTCGTGACATCAGCATCACCTTCCAGGCTCCTAGCAAGACATTCAATATCGCTGGTATCGTGAGCAGCTATGCCGTCGTGCCCAACGAGGAGATACGTAAGAAATTCTATACTTGGCTGTCTGCCAATGAATTGGATGAGCCGACCCTTTTCGCCCCGATAGCTACCATCGCAGCCTTCCGCAAGGGAGAGGAATGGCGCACGCAGATGCTTGCCTATGTCGAGGAGAACATTCGCTTTGTGGAGGAATTCTGTAGGGAGCATATCCCGGGCATTCGTCCCCTTCGCCCGCAGGCTTCGTTTCTGGTATGGCTCAACTGTAGAGACCTCCGTCTCTCGCACGACGACCTTCTCGACCTCTTCATCGACAAGGCACACTTGGCTTTGAACGATGGTGAGATGTTTGGCCCCGGCGGCGAAGGGTTCATGCGCTTGAATGTGGCTGCGCCAAGAAGTGTGCTCCAGCAGGCTATGGAGCAATTGGCTGAGGTCGTGAAGAAATTAGGGTGATTTCGAAATACAAAGGAAGAGCCACTCTTCGGGAAAGTTCCCAAGGGTGGCTCTTCTTTTACGTATATGGTTACGATAATAGTTTTATTTCGCAGATTCAAATTCGCGGAGGAAGCGAGTGTCGTTTTCCGAGAAGAGGCGAAGGTCGCTCACGCGGTATTTCAAGTTGGTAATGCGCTCCACGCCCATACCAAATGCGTAGCCCGTGTAGACATTGCTGTCAATGCCACAAGCCTCCAAGTCGTGAGGGTCTACCATGCCACAACCCAAAATCTCTACCCATCCAGTGTGCTTGCAGAAGTTGCATCCCTTTCCGCCGCAGATGTTGCAGGAGATGTCCATCTCTGCGCTAGGCTCGGTGAAGGGGAAGTAGCTGGGGCGCAAGCGAATCTTGGTGTCTGCGCCAAACATTTCGCGGGCGAAGGTGAGGAGCACCTGCTTCAGGTCGGTGAAGCTCACGTTCTTGTCAACATAGAGACCTTCCACCTGATGGAAGAAGCAGTGGGCGCGGGCACTGATGGCCTCGTTGCGGTATACACGACCGGGGCAGAGTACACGAATAGGCGGCTCGTGGGTCTCCATATAATGAGCTTCGTCGCCAGATGTGTGGCTGCGGAGGATTACATTCTTGGTTACGTCGCTAGAATCGCTTTGCTCGATGAAGAAGGTGTCCTGCATATCGCGGGCCGGATGGTCGGCGGCGAAGTTGAGCATCGTGAAGACGTGCTTGTCATCATCCACCTCTGGACCTTGGTAGAGGGTGAATCCCATGCGGGAGAATATGTCGATAATCTGGTTCTTAACCACCGTAAGAGGGTGGCGCGTGCCCAAGGCCACAGGGTATGAGGTACGGGTCAGGTCGATGTCATCGCTAGATGCCTCCGACTCTTCCAACTGCTCCTTCAGGCCATTGATCTTTTCAAGGGCTGCATTCTTCAACTCGTTGATCTTGATACCAACGGCTTTTTTCTGGTCGGCTGCCACAGTGCGGAAGTCGTTCATGAGGACATTAATCTCGCCCTTTTTGCTGAGATACTTGAGGCGGAGCTGCTCCACATCTTCTGCGTTCTTGGCAGTGAGTGTGGACACTTCCTTCAAGAGTTCTTCTATCTTTTCTAATAACATATCTTATTAATTTGTCTATTTTGCGTGCAAAGATAATATTTTTTGCTCAAAATATGAAATATCTCAAAAGAAAGTTGTACTTTTGCATGGAAAATTTGAGATATTTTATAAGTTTATGAAGAAACTCTCTTTGATTACTGTGTTGTTGGCGGTGATTACCATCGTCTGTTTCACCTCTGTGGGGTGTTCTGGGAGAAAATCCGTCCCCATACAAGACTCGGTGGTGGCCGACACAACGGTAGCTGACACGCAAGCCTTAGACTCGACCGAGCAATTGATAGAGGAAACCCCGATGCCCAAGGCGGCTGACGAGCTGTTTGATGACTTTGTCTTCAACTTTGCGGGAAACCGGCGGTTGCAGATGAGGCGTGTTAGCTTCCCTTTGCCCGTCTATCACAACGGCAAGCTGTCTAAGCGTATTGCCAAGAACCATTGGAAAATGGAACACTTCTTTATGCGCCAGGACTATTACACGCTGATATTCGACAACCAAAAGCAGATGAACCTTGTAAAGGATACCACTATTGACCATGTGGTGGTAGAGAAGGTGTTTTACCGCACGAAGACTGTGCAGCAGTTTATTTTCGACCGCATAGATGGGCTGTGGATGATGACCAGTATCAACTATAAGCCGATGTATACGACGCTAAACGCCAGCTTCTTGAAGTTTTATGGCGAGTTTGCCACTGATTCTGCCTTCCAGTCAAGCCATCTCCACAATCCGGTGAAGTTTACCGGCCCTGATCCCGATGACGATTTCAGTACGATGACTGGTGACATCGAGCCGGAGACTTGGCCCGCTTTTGCGCCCCAACTGCCCCATGGTATGATTTATAATATCATCTATGGGCAGAAATACGCAGAGAGCAATCAGAAAATCTTCGTCATACGTGGTATTGCCAATGGAATGGAGACGATTCTCACTTTCCGTAGGATAGGAGGCCAGTGGATGCTCACCAAACTCAATATGTAATGGCGCGTGGAGGGTGGATGTAGAATGTTTAATGTACTAGGATAATGAAAGATATTCGCAATTATAGTCTTTTGGGGCACAATACCTTTGGTGTCGATGTCTGCTGCCGCAGGTTCCTGGAGTATTCTTCCGTGGAGGAAGCCCAGCAGGTGGTGACGAAACTTACAGCGGCCGACCGACCGTTGCTTATCCTTGGTGGAGGAAGCAATCTTCTGCTCACGGACAATTATGGAGGCACGGTGCTCCATTCTGCCATCAAGGGGATGGAGACAGTCAACCCGGCGACACTAGTCGGCGAAGGGGAGATGGATGAGGAATGCGGAAATCCTGACTTCGTGTTTCTCAGATGTGGAAGCGGCGAGACTTTTGACGACATGGTGGCTTTTGCCGTGGCGAATGGCTATCATGGGGCGGAAAATCTTAGCATCATTCCCGGCGAAGTGGGGGCGAGCGCCGTGCAGAACATCGGAGCGTATGGAGTGGAAGCCAAAGATATTATATATAAGGTGGAGGCGGTGGAGATAGCTACGGGTAAGTTGGTGACTTTCTGTAATACTGACTGCCAATATGCTTACCGTCAGAGTAGGTTCAAGCATGAGTGGAAGAATCGGTTTCTTATCACCCATGTGGTGTATCGTTTGTTCAAAGTCTTCCATCCTCGCCTGGATTATGGAAATATCCGGGCTTCGCTGGAGAAGAAAGGTATCGTGCAGCCTAATGCCAGCCAGCTGCGCGATGTGATAATAGAGATACGCAATGCCAAACTTCCCGACCCGAAGGCGGAAGGCAATGCGGGCAGCTTCTTCATGAACCCCATTGTGTCTAGATGCCAGTATGAGAAACTTGCTGCCCAATATCCAGGAATGCCCCACTACACAGTGGATGAGGAACACGAGAAGATACCGGCTGGTTGGATGATAGAACAGTGCGGTTGGAAGGGTAAGAGTCTTGGAAATGCAGGAGTGTACGACAAGCAGGCGTTGGTGCTCGTGAATCATGGAGGTGCCAAAGGGGCGGAAATCGTACATCTTAGTGATACGATACGTAGGGATGTGAGAAACAAGTTTGGTATCGACATCCATCCGGAGGTGAATATTTTTTAGTTAGGAGTAGGAAATATGAAAGTTACTTTGTTGGGAACAGGAACTTCTGGCGGTGTTCCTTCGTTGGGATGCCCTTGCGAAGTGTGCAGAAGCCAGGATCCGCACGACCATCGCTTGCGCAGTGCAGCCTTGGTGGAGACGGAGCGTACAAGGCTTCTGATAGATGCGGGGCCTGATGTGCGGCAACAACTGTTGCGGGTGCCGTTCGGGAAGATAGACGGTGTGCTGATTACTCACATCCATTATGACCATGTTGGGGGCATTGACGACCTTCGTCCTTTTTGTGTATATGGAGACATCCATGTGTATGGTGACAAAATGGTGACTGACGGACTGCCTCGTACTATGCCCTATTGTTTTCCTGAGCATGTGGAAGATTTGTATCCTGGGGTTCCCAAACTCCAACTGCATACCATACATCCGCATCAGCATCTGGTTATAGGCGACATAGAGGTTGTGCCCATCAGGGTGATGCACGACAAAATGCCCATCCTTGGCTATCGCATCGGTGACTTTGCCTATATCACCGATATGAAGACGATGGCTGACGAGGAATATCATTATCTGGAAGGTGTTCAAACGTTGGTGGTTAACGCTCTGAGGTTTGATAAGCCGCACCATAGTCATCAGTTGGTGGCTGATGCGGTCGAGGTGTCAGAGCGAATTGGAGCCAAGCGAACTTACTTTACCCATATGACTCATCAAATAGGTCTACATGATGTGGCCAATCGGCGACTTCCCGATGGATTTCTCTTTGGATATGATATGTTGGAATTTAGGGTTAATAAGAGATAAAATAGTTGTGAAATGTAAAAATGTTAGATAGAATAGTTAAAAGTGTATAAATATATAGATTTTTCTATGAAAAAATTTGCAAGTGTTTTAGAATCTTTCTATATTTGCACGTGTGTTTTTCATAGTATTAGATTTAAGGTTAACAGGTAGTGGGTCACAGCGGTGGCCCCTTTTTTGTTTTTAGAGGCTGAAAAACATTGCGAAAAATACTATTTCTTCTTGCTTCTAGGCTTGAATTTCCGGTAAAGTTTCCATGCTAGTAGAGCACCATCCAATGCTCCTGCACCTACTTGCAACAGACTGCTGATGCGTTTGCTAGGAGGGGCGGTGGTTGACAGCACGTCTGGCTTGGTGAACAACGAGTTCCATAAGTTCTTGATTTTTGCATCATCAGTCTCGATGGCTTCTCGTATTTTCTCTTTCTTGAGGCGAATGTCGTTAAGGGAGTTGTATTCTGTTGTCGTATCAAGATTTGTCATTTTTCGGTTCAATAATCAGTGAAGAACTTAGTGAAAAGCCTATTTTTCCATCAATAGTGAAGCCAAGAACCTTACGAGCGGCTTTTCTATCCATTTGTGGCGGAAAGCAATGAACAATACCAAGATGAATAGGTATGCTGCAGCTATGATGCAGAAAGCAGAGGCAAGCCCACCCGTCAGTGCAGCCAAGGCATAGGCGGCGGCAAAGGAGAGGTAGATGATGGCGACGAAAAATAGGCACAAAAGCACAGCCGTCATGATGATGGCCGTGAGCAAGCGTACCACCTTGTCAACAACATCGAGCTTCATGTACTCAGACTGAAGCCCGATGTAGTGTTTTATTACCTCGACAAGTTGGCCGATGGTTTCAATATTCTTGTCGTTGGAGAACAGCATGATTTGGTGATTATAAAAATCGCAATGTCATGAAATTAAACTTCAGGAGCAGCGTCTTTGATGTCATCCACCAAGTCGTCCACTTCCTTGCGGCTCAATTTGATATCGTGCTTCTTGCAGAAGTTGTCTACTGCGCCTGCGATTTTGCCGCGTGTGTCCTCGCCCTTTTCTGGGGCAAAAATCAAACCAAGTGCTGTGCCGGCGATGGCACCGCCAAGGAAAGCACCAATGTAACCTAATGTCTTCATAATTTCTGAGTTTTAATCGTTAAACAAATTATATTTGCAAATTTACTGAATTCTTGTGAGAAAACAAGCTTTTTAGTCTTAATTTTTAGTTAAAAATGTTGTATTACCTTGAATTAACAAACTTTATGTGCCATTTTCTTCTTTTTTCGGGATATATTTTGTATTTTCGCAGTGTAAAAGTGCTATTGGCATGGCGCAGAAGATTGAAACATTAATAATATTATCAATAAATCATCAAGAAAGATTATGAAGAAAATTACAGTATTGAGCATGGGCATGTGTGCTGTCTTGGCACTTGCTAGTTGTGGTACATCCAAGGAAAGTGCATATAAGAAAGCCTATGAGAAGGCTCAGCAGCAGGAGCGCCAGCAGGCTACCGAGGCTCCCGTGGCACAGGAACCAGTGGTGACTCCTCTGGAGACGACAACTCCTTCCGAGAGCACAACTACAGAGGTGGACAATGCTACGGTTCGTTCTGAGGACGTGTCACTCATTTCTGGTTCTGGCCTTCAGAACTACAGCGTGGTGGTGGGTTCCTTCTCCCTCAAGGCCAATGCTGAAGGCTTGGCTAGCACATTGAAGAGTGCTGGCTATGATTCGCAGATTGTGTTCAACGGCGAGCGCAACATGTACCGTGTGGTGGCTTCTACCTTTGCTGACAAGGGCGCCGCTGTACGTAGCCGCAACCAGCTCCGTTCAGGCAAATATCCTGACGCTTGGTTGCTTCTGAAAAAATAAAAAGTAGATTTCTTAATATCCATAGATTGATGCGTATATTATCTATAGATTATGGTAAGAAACGTACCGGACTGGCAGTGACCGACCCCTTGCAGATTATAGCCAATGGGTTGGCCACTGTTTCTACGTCCGACCTTTACGCCTACATCGAAGCCTATATGCAGAAAGAGCCACTGGAACGAATTGTCATTGGCAAGCCTATGCAGCCAAATGGACAACCTAGCGAGAACCTTGCCAGGGTGGAGAATTTTTATAACCGTTGGTGCAAGGCTCATCCCGAGGTGCCCATTGAGTACTACGACGAACGTTTCACTTCTGTGATAGCTCATAGGGCTATGATAGATGGCGGTGTGAAGAAAAAGGTGAGGAGGGAAAACAAAGGATTGGTGGATGAAATCAGTGCCACCATCATATTACAAGATTATTTGCAATCAAGAAGACAATGATTTTACCTATTTATATATATGGTCAGCCCGTATTGAGAAAAGTGGCTGAGGATATTACCCCCGATTATCCCGAGCTGGACCAGCTCATCAACAACATGTATGAGACTCTTGACTCAAGCGACGGCATTGGGCTGGCAGCTCCCCAGGTGGGACTTTCCATCCGCGTGGTGGTGATAGACCTCAATGTGTTGAGTGAGGATTTGCCCGAGTACAAGGGATTCCGCCATGTTTTCATCAATGCGCATATCTTGGAATTGGACGACTCCAATGTGGATACTTCTGACGAGGGTTGCCTTTCCATACCGGGTATCAGTGAGAGTGTGAAACGCCCTACGCGCATCCATGTCAAGTATATGGACGAGAATTTCCAGGAGCACGATGAGTGGGTAGGAGGTTACTTGGCTCGTGTGATGCAGCATGAGTTCGACCATTTGGAGGGAACTATGTTCGTAGACCGTGTGTCGCCTTTGCGCAAGAACATGATTGCAGGCAAGCTCAAGAACATCATCAAGGGCAAGTTTCGTGCCAGCTATCGCACCAAGGTGCGTCGATAGTTGGGGGGATGTTTTCAATAGGCGTTAGTTTTTGATAGATACCATATCGTATGAAGAGGATTCTCGTGGCCTTTCTCTTAGGCTTTTCGTGCTTTTCGGTCATGGCACAATATCGCGTAGACCGTTTGGTGACTGCGGGCAGAAGTGCGCTTTACTATGAGGATTTCGTGCTCTCCATCAAGTACTTCAATCTGGCCATCGGTGCCAAGCCCTATCTCTATGAGCCTTGGTACTATCGAAGTGTGGCAAAGTTTAATCTTGATGACTTTGTAGGGGCGGAGAGTGATGCCAGTGAGGCTCTCCATCTCAATCCTTATATCAATGACATCTATGACCTGCGTGCCATTTGCCGTATTAGGCAAAACAGATACGACGAGGCTATCGCAGATTATAACTCGGCCATCCGGCTGGAGCCCAGAAACCGTAATTACTGGTTCAACCGCGCGCTCTGCCAGATGGAAAGCAAGAGGTATGATAAGGCTCAGCTGGAACTTGATACCATCATCACCAAGTGGAAGGATTATTCAAATGCATATTCGCTGAAGGCTGAGGTCTTTTTGCAACAGAAGGATACGGTGAAGGCTGAGGAATGGCTTGACAAGAGTTTGCAGCTCAATCCCTATGATGGCGATGCCTGGACTACGCGGGCTTATATGGCCTTGGCGCGCAAGGAGTGGAAAACTGCCGACGAGGCTCTCACCAAGAGCCTGCATTTCAAGCCAAACAACGTGAATAGTTACATCAATCGTGCCTTGGCGCGTATTAACTTGAACAACCTGAGAGGGGCGATGAGCGACTATGACAATGCCCTCGACTTGGACCCCAATAACTTTTTGGCCCATTACAACCGAGGCCTGATGCGTGTGCAACTGGGTGACGACAACCGGGCTATCACGGACTTTGATTTCGTCATCAAGATGGAGCCGAAGAACTTCATGGCTGTGTTCAACCGCGCCTTGTTGCATGACAAGACGGGCGACTTGAAGTCGGCCATCCGCGACTATACCACGGTGATAGACCAGTTTCCGAATTTCTGGACAGGTCTTTCTTATCGTGCCAAGTGTTACCGCCGGATGGGGATGACCAACAAGGCCGAGCTCGACGAGTTCCGCATCTTTAAGGCTCAGATGGACAAGCATATCGGCATACAGCCCCGGTGGAGTGCCAAAACCAAGAAGGAGATGCGCAAACGTTCGGAGATAGATCCCAACAAGTTTGCTTCGTTGGTGGTAGAAGACGAACCCAAGTATGAGCACAATTACAAGAGCGAGTATAGGGGTAGGGTGCAGAACCGCCAGGTGGAGACTTCTTATCTGCCCATGTTCCAGTTGTCTTATTTCCCTAACACCCAAAACTTAGCTGGTGTGCAGGCTTTCGATAAGGATGTTGAGGCTTTAAACCAAACTTCCAAGGCCGACAAGGTGTATATGGTGTGTAGCAAGGAACAGCTCGACGAAAAAGGTTCGATGAAGGTGTTCTCGATGATAGACAAGTTGTCCGCAGACCTTAGTGTAGTCAAGGATACGGAGGCCAAGAAGCGCTTGCTGATGCGCAGGGCTGTAGCCCACAGCGTTTTGCGTGATTTTGAGGCTGCTATCAGCGACCTCACTTATTATATCTCGCTCGATGACAAGAGCGCCTTGGCTTATTGGCAGAGGGCAGTGTGCCAGTCGGAGATGGACGAGTTTAACAAGGCTGAGGGAAAGGGAGTGACGAATGTCCATTCTGCCGAGGCTGACTTCAGTGATGCTATCCGACTGAACAACAATAATGCCTACATCTATTATAATAGAGGTAACCTGCATGCTGGTCGTAACGAACTCTCCAAGGCGATAGATGATTATACTATAGCTCTGCGCATAGATGACAGTCTGGCTGAGGCCTATTATAATAGAGGTATCGCGCGTGCGAAGAGTGGCAATAAGCAACTTGGCATCCAGGACCTTTCGAAGGCAGGCGAGTTGGGCTTGTATGATGCCTATTCGGTCATCAAGCGACTGAACAAGACGAAATAACAAAAAATCCCGCAGCTTCTCATGAGGCTGCGGGATTTTTGCTATATTCTCGTTACTTGTTTCACGCCCTTTACGGTGGTGAGTTTCTTGATGAGTGCATCGGTCTTGCTTGCGTCGTCAATCATCACAGTGACATTGCCGGAGAAGAGACCGTCCTTAGACGAAATGTTGATGCCGCGCATCACGAGCTTGTCTTCCTTGGAGATGATGTTTGTGATATTGCTCACGATGCCGATGTCGTCGTTGCCGATGATGCGCAGGGTGATGGCATACTTCGAGGTTCCCTTGCCGCTCCACTTTGCCTTCACAATGCGGTAGCCGAATCGGCGTCGCAATTCCTTGGCATTGGGGCAGTCGGCGCGGTGCACCTTGATGCCCTTGCTGATGGTGACGAATCCGAAGATGGGGTCGCCATAGATGGGATGGCAGCAGTGGGCCAGCTCGAAATCGATGCCTTTCAGGTGCTCGTCTATCACCAATACGTCGTCGCTCTGGCGCATCAGCTCCTCGGTCGGGTTCTCAAATTCAAACTTCTCGGCACTCTCGGCGGGCTTGTTGGCATTGGAGAGGTTCAGGTCGTGGTCTCGTTCCTCGATATATCGTTCGATGACCGTGTTCACGTCGAGCTTTTCTTCGGCCACGTCCTTATAGAAATCTGAGTTCTCCTTGTAGCCCATCTTCTTGATGATGCGAGCCATGGTGCTCTCGTCTATCTCTATCTTTCGGTTCTTGAATCTGCGCTCCAGCAACTCTTTGGCATAGAGTCCGTCTTTCTTCTGTGTCTCTTTGAGGGCGAGTCGGATTTTTGCCTTTGCCTTGGAGGTCTGCACGATGTTGAGCCATTCTTGTCGGGGCTTCTGGTTGCTCTGGGTGAGGATTTCAACTTGGTCGCCCGAGTGAAGCTCCTGTCTGAAGGTCACGGCTTTTCCGTTGATTTTGCCTCCTACACACATGTTGCCGATGCGGCTGTGGATATAGTAGGCGAAATCGAGTACGGTGGCTCCCTTCGGGAAGTTGAGCAGGTCGCCCTTCGGTGTGAATACATAAACCTCGTCTTCCTTGAGGTCGGTGGCAAACTGGTCCATGAGTTGCAGGTCATCGTTGCTCTCCAGGGCAGCTCGGATGTTGGAGAGCCATTCGTCGATGCCTCCTTCTCCCTGCTTGATGCCCTTGTAGCGCCAGTGGGCTGCCAGGCCGTGCTCGGCGATGTCGTCCATGCGTTCGGTACGTATCTGTACCTCCACCCACTTGTTCTCTGGTCCCAATACGGTGGTGTGCAGGCTCTCGTATCCGTTGCTCTTGGGCACGGAGAGCCAGTCGCGCATACGCTTCGGGTTGGGCTGGTACATGTCGGTGATGAGGGCGAAAGTCTGCCAGCACTGCATGTATTCCTTTTCTCGGGGGGCATCGATGATGATGCGTATGGCGAAGAGGTCGTACACGCCCTCGAAGGCACACTTCTGCTTCTTCATCTTCTGCCAGATGGAGTGGATGCTCTTGGTGCGTCCCTTCATGTGGTATTTCAGTCCGGCGGCATCGAGTTTCTCCTGGATTGGCTTGATGAAGCGTGCGATGTATGCGTCGCGTGCCGTCTTGGTGGCGTTCAGTTTCTCCTTAATCATATAGTAGGCATCGTGCTCCAGATATTTCAGGCTCAAGTCTTCCAGTTCGCTTTTCAGCTTGTAGAGACCCAGTTTGTGGGCGAGCGGTGCATAGAGATAGCTTGCCTCCTCGCTCACTTCATGTTTGGCATCGAGCTGGTCGGTGTCGCGTATCTGTCGCATCACGTTCACGCGGTCGGCTATCATGATGAGTATCACGCGCATGTCCTCAGAGAAGGAGATGAGCAGGTTGCGGAAGTTCTCGCTCTCGATGATGGGGTTACGCTTGTAGAGGTCGTGGATGCGGAGCAATCCGTTGATGATGTGTGCCACGCTGTCTCCATACTTGCGGCGGATGTCGTCAATGGTCTGGTAGCCGTCGATGACGCTGGTCTGCATCATAATGGCTATGATGCTGTCGCGTTTCAGACCTATCTCCTTGACGGCTATCTCGGCAGTCTGCAATGATGTGAGGATTGGGTTGAGGCCGAACACATCTCGCTTGATTTGGTGGTTTTCAAAGGCATGATGTATGTCTTCACGCAGATGGGTCTCGTCTTCGGGTAGAAAACTGTCTCCTGCGCTGGCTCTCAGACTTTCCAGAATCTTGATGGTTTGCTCTCTCTCTTCTGGGGTGAAAGTAAATGCTGTTTCGCTCATTTTCATTTCCTCCTGATTTGTTTGGGCACTAAAAAGTGCCTGCATTGTTAATTTTTCATTGCAAAGGTACAAAAAAATGGGGAAATATTTTCTTTTATCGGAAAAAACAACTAACTTTGTGGCACAGATAGCATAAATTTAACATAAATATGGTATTATGACTCAACAAGATCTTAACCAAATTGCTGCTCGTGGCATCACGAAGCAGCAAATTGAACACCAGTTGGAACAAATCAAGAGTGGTTTTCCTTTCCTCAAACTTGAGGGGGCTGCCGCCATTGGTAAGGGTATCGTTGCTCCTTCTGCCCAGGAAATTGAGCAGTATGAGAAGACTTGGAATTACTACAAGGCCGAAGGTCACAAGATTGTGAAATTTGTGCCTGCTTCGGGTGCGGCCAGTCGTATGTTCAAGAATATGTTCGCCTTCCTTGACGCTCCATATGACGTTCCTACAACCGACTTTGAAAAGCAATTCTTCGACAACATCAAGAAGTTTGCTTTCCGCAAGGCTCTTTGCGACAAGTGCCGTGTGAATAATGAGAAGGGTATCAAGGAGCTCGTGGAGCAGGGCGACTACAAGGCCGTAGTGGCGAATCTCCTGAAGCCCGAGGGATTGAACTATGGTCAGCTGCCCAAGGGATTGCTCCAGTTCCATGAGTATGAGGACGAGGTGCGCACTCCGATGGAGGAGCACTTGGTGGAGGCCGCTCTCTATGCAAGCAGCAATGGCGAGGCCAATGTCCACTTCACTGTTTCCCACGACCATCTGGAACTCTTCAAGGAGATGGTGGTAGAGAAGGCCGACAAGTATGCCGGGCGTTACGGCATCAAGTACAACATCTCTTTCTCCGAGCAGAAGCCAAGCACGGATACGATTGCCGCCACCCCGGACAATACGCCTTTCCGCAACGAAGACGGCTCGCTCTTGTTCCGTCCGGGCGGACATGGTGCGCTCATCGAGAATCTCAACGAGATTGATGCCGACGTGGTGTTCATCAAGAACATCGACAATGTAGTGCCCGACCGATTGAAGGCCGAGACGGTCACTTGGAAGCAAGTGATTGCCGGTGTGCTGGTTACTTTGCAGAAGAAGGCCTTCGGTTACTTGGAGGTTTTGGATTCTGGCCAGTATAATCATGAGAAATTGGAGGAGATTATCCGTTTCGTTCAGCGTGACCTTTGCTGCCGTAAGTCCGACATCAAGGAGTTGGAGGATGCTGACTTGGTTATCTACTTGAGAAAGAAATTGAATCGCCCGATGCGTGTTTGCGGTGTGGTGAAGAATGTGGGTGAGCCTGGTGGCGGCCCGTTCTTGACCTACAACCAGGATGGCACTGTGAGTCTCCAGATTCTTGAGAGTTCGCAGATAGACACTCACAATGAGGAATATATGAAGATGTTTACCGAGGGCACTCATTTTAACCCTGTAGACTTGGTTTGCGCTACCAAGAATTATAAGGGCGAGGCCTTTGACTTGCCTAAGTTTGTGGATCCTAGCACGGGCTTTATCTCCAGCAAGAGCAAGAACGGCAAGGAGTTGAAGGCCCTGGAGCTTCCTGGCCTTTGGAATGGAGCAATGAGCGACTGGAACACAGTCTTTGTTGAGGTTCCGCTCGGCACGTTCAATCCCGTGAAGACCGTCAATGATTTGCTTCGCGACCAACATCAGGCCGTAGAGGGTGGTGTACATCATGAGCATGGCTGCTGCGGTAAGAAATAAAGTGAAAATAATGAAGGCTCAACCCCATCGGGATTGAGCCTTCATTATTTGAGTTAAATTTAATCTGCGATAGTAATTATATTTTTCGCCAATTTGTTAGTTGTACCAAATTTCGCCACCTAATAGGTTGGTATACTCTTCTGCGGTACATCTTTCCGTGGGAGCTGTGATTTCAACGAACTCACCATAGTTCATTTTTTTGTTGATGTTCATAACTTTAAAGGTTTAGTTGATTTACTCTTAATATTCCTAGTATTGCTGATTGCTGACTAGTATTTTACTTATACTCTTTTTCTGTTGCAAAGTTATGAAAAAAAACAATACGTGTCAAGGGCTTTGGTCGATAAAATCATTGCATTTAACGTTTTTTACACAGTTATCTCGCCTGCCAGTGACATTTGGAGCTTTTCCCTTACTATCTCGTTGTCGGTATATCTACCTTGCAGATACATTAGCTTGGTGACCATGGCCTCTACCGTCGAGTCGTGTCCGCTGATTACGTGTGCGGTTTTGAGCTGGAATCCAGCCCCGTATCTCTCCATTTCCACGCTTCCCGTGAGGCATTGGCTGATGTTGACGATGTTCACGCCGCGGTGGGCGGCCTCGTCGAGCAGCCGCATTACCCATGGGGCGTGCGGGGCGTTGCCCGAACCAAAGGTTCGCATCACGATGCCACGGAGTGAGGGAGACTCAAGAACGTGCCTTACTATGCCGTCTTGTATGCCTGGGAAGAGACTGAACACGATGACGTTGGGGTCCAATTTCAGGTGAGGCACCATGGGAGCGTCGTAGTTGGGGTGAAGGATGTGGTGCGTGTGGTATTGGAAGTTGATTCCCACGTCGCACAGATGTGGATAGTTGTATGTTTCGAAAGCATGGAATCCCTCGGCGTTGGTCTTGAAGGAGCGGTTCCCGCGCAATAGTCTTCCATGGAAGAATATGCACACTTCCGGCACCATGGGGCGGCCTTCCTCGTTCTTCGCCGAGGCAATCTCGATGGCGGTCATCAGATTCTCCTTTCCGTCGGTGCGTAATTCGCCGATGGGCAGCTGGCTTCCCGTGAGTATGACGGGCTTGGTGAGGTTTTCCAGCATAAAGCTCAAGGCGGATGCAGTGTAGGCCATGGTGTCTGTGCCGTGAAGAATCACGAAGCCGTCGTAGTCGTCGTAGTTGTTGTCGATGATACCCACGATTTCGGCCCATCTCATGGGGTCGATGTCGCTGGAGTCGATGGGCGGGTCGAACTTCCTTACGTTTATCTCGGCCTTGATGAGCTTGAATTCCGGCATCGATGATACCAGATGGTTGAAGTCGAGGGGCTCGAGCACTCCCGTCACGGGGTCTTTGCCCATACCGATAGTTCCTCCCGTATAGATGATGAGAATTTTTGTTGTTGCCATACGTTACCTGTTTCTTTTACCTTAAATAAATAATAATGTATGTCTTGCTTTCCCATTTGATATATTCGATACATCTTTAGCAATACGAGTGCAAAAATACAATAAATTTTGGTTTTACAGACAAAAAAGTGAATAAAAAGTGTTCGACTTATATAAAAAAGCATTACTTTTGCATCTGATTTAATAAAAATACTAAGTTGTTATGGTAAAAATCACATTCCCAGACGGATCTGTTCGTGAGTATGAGCAGGGCGTAACTGGCTTACAAATCGCCGAGAGCATCTCGCCGGCTCTCGCCCGCAACGTTGTATCTTGCG
>CAVGLH010000040.1:0-20446 GCA_963630065.1 Bacteroides fragilis
TTGCCGATAATGAACTTTCTTCCGTGGTAGAGGGGGATGCGCTTCTCCGGTTCCAAGGGGTGGTCGTCTACGAATACTCCCTCTTCCTCTGCCGTGAGGTAAAGCTTTCCGTGTTCGCGGGTGATGGTGGCTTGCACGGCGGCAATGTTACTGGCGAAGTCCCATGACATTTGCAGACTGCAGCTCACTGATTTTCCTATGGTCACGATGTAGGAAGGCGAGGAGCGCATCCACTTGTAGAGGGCGATGTCTATAGGTTTGATGGCACCCTCTACATGGAGGAAGTAACGCTCCGACTTAGGTGCGGAGGCGGCGAGGCTCACTGCCAGTACCACGGAGTAGAGGAGACAGCAGAGAAGCATCACTATGCGGTTGTCCATCATACTGTGGAATAGAAGGTTGGACCAGGCGTACATACTGACGATGCCCACGGCGCAACTGATGGCAATGAAAATCTTCTTCAGTTTGATGCGAGTGTTGATGATGGAGAGGTAGGCGATGATGAAGCCGTCGGCTATCCAGGGCAGGCAGTCGACGATGACGGTGTTGATCTGCAGGTTGAGAATGATGGAGACGAGACAAGCCGCCAGGAAGATGATGTAGCCGATGAGTCCTGACAAGAGCGCTTTGGCAACGGACCATTTCAGTTTGATTGATCTCGGCAGTCCGTGCAGGCTCATGTAGCTCAGGAAGAAGGTGAGGCTGAGGTTGAGTGCCATTCCGAAAATTGGCATGCGGGTGATGTGCTTGATGTAGAGGTCATAGGCTTCCTGGGCCTGCTCTGTGCCAGCCTTCAGTCCGTGGATGGAGAGCATGAGGTCATAGAGCAACTGGCTCGAAGGGCGTATCATGAAGATGATGTAGAGTATCCAGCATACCAGACCTGCCATGATACCTCCTATTACCCAGGTGGCATAGAAGGGGGCGTTGCGTCTGTCGAGCAGGTTGTTGCTATTATAATAATGTGAGCCTTCCTTGCAGTGTCTGCCTGCTTCGGGACACTTGTATTCGTTCTCGTCCCAGCAGTCCTTGTGTACCACGTGCTTGCACTTCACCACTATCTCGTCGCCTTCCTCGAAGGGTGCCTTGCAGTAGTAGCATGATTGGCTCACCTGGATACCGTTGAAGAGCATATTGGGGTTGAGGTAGTGGGTGACGTACCTGTGCTTGAAAATCCTGTAGTTGATATAGGGGATGACGAATTGCAGCAACAGGTAGGCGAAGACGAAGAAGAGAATGGTCAAGAGGATGCCTTGGAGGATGAGCTGTCGGAGGGTGACTCCATGGACGATGACAGGACTGTAAATGCTGCCTATAGCGTATTCGGTCATACCCGAAGTGAGCAGTTTTCTGTCATCGAAGACGTTGATTTTCAGGCTTAGCTTCTCGCCCACGAAAACCTTGTTGTTGGGATTGACGAAGTCGAGCTGGTAGTCTGCGTATTCGATATCATATTTCTCAAGGATGTCCGCGAGCAGCTTGCTCCAGTTAAAACAGTCGAGGTAGATACCGCCCGTATTCTTGGTGAGTTGTTCCATAATGCTCTTTGCCTCGTTGCTGTCGCCAACATCAGTGCTGTCGTTCTTGGCGTCGCCACAGTTGATGTACTTCACGGAGCTGTAGCCTTGGTCACTGGTGATGTGGAGCAGTTTCTCTTGCAGGGCGTAGTGCTGTGGGTCGATGGGTTGGTTGCCGTTGTACACGTTGCCGTCGGAGAATATAATGAGTCCCTTCTCGTCATCGGTGAGCAACTGCCAGTTGCTGAGCTCTGTCAATTTCTCTAGGATGGAACGGTAGAGGTATTTCTTGGATTTGCTTGGCTGGAAGTAGTTGTTCATGATGTAGTCGGTGAGGGGCAGTGACTCCGTTACACCGTTGTCACGCATGAAGGCAATGAAGAGATTGCTGGGGGCAAACCATGTCCTCATTTGCTGTATCGCCTGTTTCTCGGCCAAGATTTCCTCTTCCGGCAGGGTCAGGTCTGCGAGGATGAGCAGGCTCAGGTCGTTGTCGGCAAGTTCCTGCTGATGAATGTTCTGGACGTGAACCAGCTGGGGCTGCATGTCATCGTCGAGGGGGTCATGGCTGATGTCACTTTCCTGAGTCTCGATATGTATCCTCGATGAGTCGGTGAGAGAGGTTATGCTGATGTTGGCGGGTACCTTGATTTTGACACTGAACGTCTTGAAGTCTTGTGAGAAACTGGTCTGCACCACCTCCAGGTTGTTGCCCCCATTCTTCTTGTCTTGGAAATTCTGGTTGCCCATGAACGGTGGGTTCTCGCAACCTGTTGCTATTAGTGCTATGATTGCCACGAGGGCTATGTTGAGTATCTTCTTCATGATTTTATGGTTGTTGGGATGATACGGATATGGCTGTTGCTTTGAGAAACAATGGTCAGATGGTGGGGTATTCGTCATCATGCTGCTGACGGAATTTTTCCAGCTTCCTTGCCGCCTCCTTAGCTTGCTTCGCTGCCTGTATTTTGCTTTGCATCATGTTGATGAACATCAGGATGATGGTGACGGCGGCAATGCCAAAGAGATAGTTCTTGATACGGTCGAAGAGCGGCTTGTATTCCGCTGCCTGAATCTTCTCTGACTGGTTCTTCAGTTCCACGTAGTTGTTGGTGATTTGGGCCATGCGCTTGCTAAGTTGTGGGTTTTGTGCGGCTGCAGCCTTCGCAGTCTCGTAGTTCTTGTCGATGTCTGCGAACATCAGTTGCTCCTTTACTTTCAGGGATTTCAACTTGGTGGCTAAGGCGGAAATAGCCGAGAGTTCTAGAGCTTGGCGCGACAACTCCTTGTAGATACCCATCTGAGAGGCGATGAACTTATCTGCCTTGTTGAAGTTGGCAAGGAGCAGAATGTGGTTCTTTGTGGCGGCAAGGGTGTCCTTTGCCTCTTGGTTGAGTTGCTGGTACTGTGTCACCAACTCGGTCAGCGCATCATTGTCTGCGATGTTAGCTTGCTTTGCCTGGTAGTATACGTTCCACTTAGTGTTGAGCTGGCTGAGCTTCCTGTTGGCTTCTGAGATGTCGTCGAGGTTTTCCACGTTGGTACCCGCAATCTTGTCCATCTCGCTGATGAATTCCTCCAGGTGTTCCCTGATGTGGAGGGTGTCTTCCGCATCGGGCTGAATGGTGCCCATTCTTGTGCTGGGGATGAGGAGCGTTGCACCTGCCCAGATTATGTCTTTGCTGCCGGGGTTGAGCTTGAATATCTCCGTCACGTCGGCGTGGTAGGTCTTGGCGATGCTGTACACCGTCTCGCCTGGTTTCACCGTGTGGTAAATTAACTCTATGCGTTGCGGCTGTGGCTTGTTGGCATCTGTGCCCTGCTTGTTGCCTTGAGCGACAGAGAGCAGGGGCAACAGGATGAGGACGGCGACAGCGCCCGGCATTGTGATTGTTTTTCTCATGTGTCTTGTGTGTCTTTATTTGCAGATGGTGTTGTAGTATTTCACAGCCTCGTTGAATACTCTGAGGGCGTTCGCCTGGCTGGCGTTGGCTCCCCTCTGACGGGTAGCGCCCTTCATCATCTGGATGATTTCCTCGCATCGCTTCTGCAGGTCAGACCGCTCGGCACGGTCCTTGCTTACGAGCCATCTGGCGACGGCATCGTCAATGCGCCTTGCCTGGGTGAGGATATAGCCGGCGTTCAGTCCCACCGTAGGAACACCGCTGCCGCTGCCTCCCGTACCTCCGGTGCTTGTGACAATCTGTGTCCTGATGCGGCAGGTCATGTTGCTGATGGAGTCTGCGTATTGGTTGTAGGCGTCCCATTGCGCCTGTACGATGGAGCAGGGACTCTTGTCTGTCTTTACGGGGAACTGCCCTGTCAGGAGTTTCTTCATCTCTTTGAAGTTAGCCAGGCTCTCCCTGTCGCTGACAATGCCCGAGCCGAATCGGTCGGCGAGATTCTTGTAGCCTGCCTTTATGCTTTCCAGTGCCTTTGCTGCGGCTGTGGAGTCTTTCTCCATTCCGAAGCAAGGGTTGCGCTGAATATATATATGGTAGGTGATGTTTAGGTCTTTGCCCCATACGATATCATAGCGTTTCTTGAGGGTGGGCTTGCTGACCGCCTCTTGGTCTATCATCATCACGTCGTGCAGGCTCAGGGTTACGGCATCGGCATTGTTGAGGATATTGAAGTCCTGTTGCACGAAGTCATTCACCATCTTGTATTCTGCGGGTACGGGAGCGAGACCGGAGTATTCCACCCATTTCTCGAACACATGCTTGCGGCGGGGCTTGGGGAGGGTCTTCCAGTAATCGTAAGCGAAATGGTACTTCGCCCCTGGCTCTGTGTTCACCACGAAGGGCAACTTCTCCGGTTTCAGCCTTCTTTTCCATTTCACGGCTTGCTTGCAGGGCGTGTCGGTCTGGAACACGAAGAGGTCGCGGTAGGAGATGAGGTAGACGCTCAACGTATTGGCTGACTCGTTGAATACGAATTTTGCCATCAGGTCCATGTCCTTTGAGTCATCCTTCAGGGACAGATGGTCTGTGTAAGGGTTGTTTTGGCTCACGGTGATCTCCTTGGTAGTCTGTGCCTGTGTCAGGAGGGGGCAGCAGAGTGCCAGCGTGAGCAGTAGGGTCTTGATATGTAGCATGAGTATGTGATTACTTTTATCGTTAGTCTGTTGGGGACGTTTCCTGGTCGAAGAAGATCCATTCGTTGGGTTCTCCCAGCTGGATGACCCACTGTGCCACCTTCATGTCCTCCGGGTAGGGAGGTTCGGCAACAGCATGGTAGAGGTCGTAGCGGAGGTAGTGTGCCACCCGCTCCACACCCCATACCAGGTCGGTGTAGGTGTCTGTCATGTTGAGACACACTCTTCCTGCATATTCTCCGAAATACCTGATGTTGGGATGCCAGGGATGGGGAATGTCCTTGCCGTCCGTGTCCTTGGTGAGAAAGTGGAAGGAGGGGGCTCCGTCGATGCAGGGGTAGTTGACGGGCAAATCTATCTGCATCTTGAATTCACGTGCGAAGACGGGACGCTGTCCTTCGATGCCGCAGATGCTCTTCAGATGGTAGGTGATAAGATACCCTGTGGGCAGTCCATGGGCATTCTCGGCGATGACCTCGCAGTCGATGTCTGTCCTTGCCGAGAGATGTTCCTGCATCTTCACCCATTCGTAGCGAAGCCTACGGTCACGACCGGATAAAGCCATGTTTTCTCTCTTCACGTTTTTACCTCTTTACTTTTTACCTTTCTGTTATCCCGGGAATGGATCGGGTACAAGGTATACGATGTCTCCGTTGTTTACATTGTAGTCTGCCAGTATCTGGTCGGTATGACCGATGCGTGGACGCAGGATTCTCACTTCGTGTACGGTGGTGTCCTCCACGCCAAAGAAATAGTCGAGCGGTGCGCCCGTTTGGTCTACAGAGGGAAAATCGAAGATGAGTCTGCCGTCTTGTCCGATGGAATGGCGCAGGTTCTGCATCAGTGTGCCGAGGGGAGCCTCAGGATTGGTGACTTTGAATTTGACCTGCTTGTCCTTATAGATGATGTTAAGATAAAATTCTTCCATAATGATAATTCTTTTTATTCTATGAATGATTGCCGGGATGTCATTGTGTGGATTCCTCTTCTGTTTCCTGGAGTCTGATGTTCACTTGGATGGGGTAGAGGGTGGTACTCCTCACCTCTATCATCTTCTGGATGAACAGCTCTGCCTGTGGAATCTTATCCGAGAAATGGCGCTTGATAAATGGCGTCTCGGTGACGATGATGTCTATCCATATCTCGTAGCCGCAGTTATTCCTTCCCTCCTGCAACTGTGGATGTATGCTGATGCTCTCGATCATGTCTGACGAGATGCTGTAACGGGTCATCAGCTCATTGTAGCAGAATGCCTTCATGTCTGCGGTCGTTACGATGCGGTCGTTGGTGGCGAAATAGTAGCGCGCTATGCTGTCTTGCATCTTCTTGTCTGTCATCTCGTTGCAACCCGGTACCGGGGGCGCCAGCAGGTAGGTATCGCCTGCCTCCAGTCCTGTGGGCAGGGTGAAGGTACTGTTTTCGTTGAGCATGGGGTTGACGAAGGCACCGTTGGTCATCAGGTAGTTCACCTGTATGCTGATGTCTCTGTTGGCGGCAATTTCCTCCTGACGGAGCATCAGATAGGTGCCTGTGATGTTGCTGTCGGGATCCTCTTGGCAGGCCCTCTGCAATTTCTGCAGACCGTCCCTGAGTTGCTTGACGACTGGTTCGGTGCGGCGTTCCGTAATCTGCTGGAAGGCGTAGTAGTCGGTGTCAAACTTTTGGATGAGACTGTTGAGCAGCTTCAACAGACTGCCGCGGTTGAAACGGTCGGCTGCTACGGTGCGCACGTCAACGGTCGTCTCACAGTAGAGCTGGCTCTCGGCGGGGCGGGTGAGGTGCATGAACTGCTCGGTCTCCTGCTCCTTTTCGATGTTGTAGCCAGTGACGCGCACGATGGGGGTAGTGGCTGAGAGGTCTGTGGAGCGGGGCACTGCGTTGATGAGCAAGATGGGGTTGAGGGCTATGTACGACTTGTCGAACACGAAGTCGTCAGTGATACCCGTGAACTCGAGTACGAGGTCTATCTGTTCCGTCTCGTAGTTGATGAAGGTGTCGGGCTTGTGCTTCTTGATGCAGAATATGCGCACGTCTTGTTTGGCGAACAGGTCAAACCAAATGTTGGGGGCGCTGAAAGTGGGTGCCTGTTTGTAGAGGATGGTGTCCAGACTGAAACTCTTGTTCAGTGGCAGGTCGGCATAGTCCCATGGATAGGTCAGTGGCACGGGCTTGTTATTGATGGTGGCTCTGAGCCCCTTGAATTTGGGGGTGGTGATGGCGAAGGAGAAGCCCGACAGGTCGGTGACGGGTGTCTTGAAGTCTATGCTCACCTTCCATCTCCTTGCGTCGAGACGGGTGATGTAACTGATCTCTGCACCGAGTACCCGCGTCTCCAAAAGTGGGATGAACTGGAAAGTGGAACCCTGCAGGGTGAACGCCATGCGGTCGTTGACGGTGACGGACGGGACGCCCTCTTGCAGGTTGGTGGAGATGACAGCTGTGGCAGGGATGGCATTGCCCATGTTGTAGGGCACGAGCACCTTGGAGTATTCATCAATCACCTCCTGCTTGAACCGCTCGATGTCGGAGTCGATGTTGTTCAGCTGATAGGCGAGGGCGGTCAGCATCAGGCTGAATACCGGGTCGCTCTCGATGCCTTCCAATGCATCGTTCTGGTTGCTCTGTTTCCAGATGGCGATGGCTTCTTTGATCAGTTCCTCCGCTTGTTGTCGTATTTCAAATATCGTTTGTTTCATCAGTTCCAAATCTTGATGGTGGTATTGTATTGGTATTCTTTCTCGATGGAAGGAATAAATCCGTTCACGGTCACGTAGATGTTCTTCGTCTCGCGGATGTAGGTCATGCTGACGGAGAGGTTGGTAAGCCGTTTCTCGTATTTCTGGATGGCGACCTTCAACTCGGCGGCGAAGGTGTTGAGGTTCTTCGAGGTGCCGGAGATTTTCTTCACATAGAGGTCATCGGGGTCGTTGTTGTCGTGTGCTACGTCCTCGGAGTCATAGACCACGCCTTCGTGTTCGTTGAAAATCTCGAATCGCAGGTTGTTGAAGATGAAGCCGAATTCCGGGTCGGCGATGCTGCTCTCGCAGGGGGTGTTGAGCAGCAGAGTGAGGAAGGAATTGATGGCTTCCTCTATCTTCTCGTCTCTTCCCAGTCCTTTGTCCTTGATATATAGGGGTAAGCTGATATACATGTGGCTTTAGATTTGTGGTACGAATTCTTTCTCTTCTTCCTCTTCCTCCTCCACGGGCACGTAGAGGGCGTTGAAGAGTGCATCGTAGAGTGCCTTGTAGAGCTTGTCGTAGAGGAGTGGGTTGAGCTCTTCCAGAAGGTCGTCCTTGAGTTCCTGGCGCAGTACATCGTTGATGTAGTTGGTGAGGAATTCCTTGAGCTGCTCCTGTACGTCGGGTATGATTTCCTCCATGATGGCTTTTCTCAGCTGCTCCAATAGCTCGGGGTAGACACGGGCGTACACCTCTGCCTTGATTTCTTCCTTCAGCTTCTCGTAGTCGATGCTGTGGTCTTCCAGCACCACACCGTCGAGTACGGTCTTGGCTCCGTTCAGGTATTCTTCGAACCAGCTGAGCCACTCCTCTACGTCGAACCTTGAACACTGCGGCACCTCGGGGGCGTTCTCCGTGTTGGGACGCATGATGTGGTAGTCCACGGCATTTGCCATCTCCTGTACGAACTGCATGAAGTCGTGGGTGGAAGCCTGCCGGTCGTAGCTCTTGAGTCTGAAGAGATATCTGAGCAGGCTACGTTTTCCCTCGCCTTCCTCCAGGTTGGCGTGGTCGGTGAGCAGACCCATTTTCTCTGCGATTGACTCGATGTAGTTCTCGAAGCGTGGGGCGGTCTTGAGGAGCAGGGTGGGGGGGATGAAGGAACCGCTGATGGCGAACATTCCGTCCTTCACGTCGAATTTCATCACCGGGATGCAGTCGAGATTCTCCATCTCATCCATGGTGTGCAGCTCGTAGACGTATTGTGGACGCACGAAGGTCACCTCTTCCTTGTCGAACTGTACCTCTTCGTTGCCAAAGCTCACGGTGAGGTAGTATTTGTCGCCATAGAGGTAGGGTATCTTGATGGCAACATTCTCGTCTGCATCCAGGATTCTTCCGGAGGGTAGGATTGCCCTACATCTGAAATGATTGATTTCCAACACGTTCTTGATGAATGTTCCTTGACAGTCGAAATCTGTGTCGGGGAGCAGACCGGAACGGTTGTTGTTGGCAATCATGCTCATTACCCTTTGCTTGAAGTCGAGGTTGTCGGTCAACTCCCTGAAGGTCTGGGCGGAAATCTCCATTCCTGGCTGCCAGTCTATCCTTGCGTTGATATCTGTCATGTCTGTATCTGTTAAAATTCGGTATTATAGTTGAGGGTCAGATTTGCTTCCAGGTCGCATGGCTGTCCATGCTGCTTGACCCTCAAGTTGCATTTCGTGTCAAATGGGATGAACCAGTCGCAAAGGAACTGTTCCAGTGCCTTTATGTTGCCCTGCAGCTCCTTGTATTCCTTGGTGGTGAGGTTGTCAACCAGCAGGTCGTATTTTAGCCAGGGCAACCAGTAGCGTGTGTTGTCCTTCTCGCTGTATCTGCCTGTTGTCATCTCCACCTTGCAGCCAATGACACTCTGCAGCAAGTCCTTGATGAATCCGAAACTTGCCCTGAGTTTGCTGATATAAGGCAGTATCACGGAGATTGCCTTGATGTAGGGATTCTGCTCCTGGGAGCGGTCGAAGTGGAAATATTTCAGAAGCAGGTAGTCTACCTTAGCATTGAGCAGTTCCGATACCTGGCTCTCGACGTCCAGTCTTCTCCTGAAGGTGAAGCTGTCGAAGGGGACGAAAGCTTCCTGCAGGATGCGGTGACGTCTTGCCAGTGCCTCGTACCTGTCCTCGAAATCTCCGATCTTCAGTTCGTTGTCGAGGGTGATGATGCCTTGTGGGAGGAGTTTCAGGAAACCGTCTCGCGAAAGGTTTACCTGGCTCTCTTTCTGGTTGGCATAGAGTACGTCGGGACTATAGTTGCGGAAGAAGGAACCCTTTGCCTTGACAATCCATTTGTCTTTCAGCTCCGGGTACAGGAGATTCAGCAACATCTCCGCACTGGCTTCTGTTGTTTGGACTGGATTTTTCATTGATGGTTTGTTGTGCTTTTTATACGAATAGTTCTTCCTTCATCGCTACATACATCTCTCTGTCTGGGGATGTGACGATGAAGAGATCGTTCGCCGGGATGCCTGTCTCTGCAAGGGTGAGGCGGGGATAGGGGAAAGCGGTGTCGATGGTGTGTATCTCATGCTGGTAGAACTGGTTGGTGGAGAGGTAGCGCAGTCGCTCATCTTGTTCCATGAAATCGGCTACGAGGTAACTGGGCTGCATCACCATGATGTCTTCATCCGTACTGCGGTCGGTGATGCGGTCCACGAAACTGTAGTCGCGCAGCAGGATTTGGGGGTCTTTCATGTGGAGGGTGTCAGAGAGGATGGCGAGCGCCTCCTCTACTGTCATCATTGTGGTGAGCGTTGTATGGACAGTGGGTGCCCAGCGCTCATGTACGGGACAGTCTTCGTCGTAGGCTTGGAATTGCACCAGCTTCGACGTTAGGTGCTGTCCCTCGTAATAGAACATCTTGCCGCATAGGGAGGTCATCATGCCCTGTGCGGTCTCTTCCTTGTGGATGAGTTTCATAGCCTCTTGCACTTCCATGGCACCGATAATGGAGGCGATGACGGGGGTGGTGGGCACTCTGCCGGCTTCCTCGTTCTTGTGGATGATGGTGGTACATGGCATTCTGCGCGCCAGTTCCTTGAGTCCCTCGGGACCGAGGTTGCAGGCATAGCAGTTTTTGCCGGGGGCGAAGACCCTTACCGTGCCTTCGAGACTGTCGATGCCGCCGTCTACCCAGGGAATGCCTGCCCTCATACAGAGACGGTTGAGACAGTAGCGGGCGTAGCGGTTGTCCACGCAACAGATTGCCACGTCCATCTTCTGGATGAGGCCCAGCCCCACTTGGTGGGCGATATCGCCCTTGATGGTGAGGATGCTTGCCCGGGGGTTAATCTGTCGCAGGTGCTCCGCCACGGCATCCACCTTATATTTATGTGCCTGTGCATCCTCGTGGGAGAAAAAGACGGAACGTGTCAGGTTGCTGGCTTCCACGGTGTCGAAGTCTACGGCAACGATGTGCTCCACTCCGAACAGTACGAGGTTCTTCAACACCTCGTTGCCCAAGGCTCCGCAGCCAACGACCATGACACGCGCCTTCTCTACCTTGGTTTGCTTGAACCAAGACAGTTGGGGGTAAATGTCCTCGCCCCATGTGCCCGTCAATGTCCCCGATTCTTGTTTCATTTCTTAGGCATCTTTGGAGCCTTCGGCATTTCCATCTTCGATATATCCGGCTTCGGTACATCGGGCTTCGGTACATCCGGTTTCGGCATCTCCATCTTTGGCATTTCCATCTTTGGCATCTCCATTTTCGGTGCCTCTACCTTTGGTGCCTTTGGCATTTCCGGTGTCTTGGGAGCTTTTGGCATTTCCGGCTTTTTTTTGCCTATTATGGGGATTGCAGGCTCCGGTATCAAAAGATCTGCAGCCACTTCGCCCATCTTTAAGCTATGTCCTGCCTTCTTGTTGGTGGCTGCCTCATGCTCTTGCTTGTTCTTGTTTTTCTCTTCCTTTTCCTCCATGTAGTGCTTGTAGGCATCCTCGATTTCCTTCTCCTTGTTCTTGCGATAATTGTCGGCAAGGTCGAAGTGTTCTTTCTTCAGGTCATCCAATGCCTTCTTGCATTCGTCGATTTCCTCGGCTTTGCCATCCATTAGTTGGATGATTGCCTTCTGGGTATAAGTCTCGTAGATGGCAGTGAGCTCAGCTGTGGTTTCGTCATAGAGCAGCTTCACGCCCTCCATGAGGGCATCGCGCCTGTTCTTGTCCACTTCGGGCATGGTGAGGAGAATGCTCTTGTCTTCCTCTTCCTCATTGTCGGAGGATGAGCTGCCGTTGTTGTTCTCCTCCTTAATGACCTCTTGCTTGAACTCGGGATGTACGGTAGCGATTGCCTTGCTGATGGGGACTAACAGATCCGGGCTCTTGGGATATACTTGCAACTGGTCTTCGCGTGGGCTTGCCACGTCTGCCACTTGCTCTATGTCTAAATTGTGACCGTCATATTCCACGGTTACAATAAGCAGGGAAGCTGCCTCTGCCTTGACACAAAGGTTGAGGTATCTGTAGTTGAGGAGGGCTACGTGCCCGCTCATCTTACTGCTGGCTTCGCCTAACGTTAGTGCTATACTCTTTCTCATATTGTCTTCCTTTCTTGTTTATTTCAAGTAAATCATTAAGTTGTTCATCTCGTTGCCATGGATGGTGATGAGCTTCGTCACCTCCTTGCATCCGCTCTTCTTGAGCTTTACTTCATAGGTGTGGTCGGCTGGCAGGTTGCGGATGATGGACGGGGTCTTGCCCGATGCGATTCCGTTGATGAGGATGTCTGCATCCACCACGTTGCTCTGCACGTTCAGCATGCCGTATGCCGACTGTGGCGTGGAGAGGTTGACGGTTTGCTCGAACGAGGATTCCACCCATAGGTATTGGGTTGCCGACTCCAGTCCGTCTTTCTCGGTACTGATGGCATAGAAGCCTTTCTTCAATGTACCGTTCCATTTTCCTTCGCCCATCTTCTCGTGGTTCACCCATATCGTGGTCACACTGTCGGGGGCGATGATGTGGACGGTTGCCTGTATGCTGTCGTCTGTGAGGTAGGGACGTTCTGTAGGCGGAAGCTCCACCAGCTGCGATGCCGTCATGTTGCGGGGGATGGAGGTGGGGTTGAGCTGTTGCTCCGTGATGCTCACCACCTTCTTCTCTGTCGGCTTCAGGGTTACCCAGTCATTATAGTAGCAGAGACTTTTCCTGACGAGGGTGAGACGGTATCTGCCGGCAATGAGTCGGTTGGAGACGGTGTTGGTGTTGCCGATGGAGTCGCCGTCGAGCAGGATGGTGCAACCTTCCAGGGGGGTCCTTACGGTGAGGTAGGAGTAGACGGGCTCCAGAACCACCTGCTGGTTCACCCTCTCGCTGTCGTTCAGACAGATGCTTCCTTCCCATGACTCGTAGAAAGGGGCTTCCATTTTGCAGTTGTGCTTGCCCAGAGGTAGTAGGAGCTGCAACTTACCGTTCCTCACCGCGTGCATGGTACTGTCTACATGCAGGATGGCGTTTTCAGGATCTACATAAAACACAGCCCACTGCTTGTCCACATGATAGGCTTTCTTCGGATTGTCGGTAATCAGGTCGGCACTGTAGTGCTTTTTCTTCTTCAAGACCTTGTACTTCTCCGGCACCTTCCATACGATTGTGCCGTATTCCTTGTGCTCTATTTGGAGAAAGCTTGTCTTGTGGGGCACAGTCAGTGTAACCTTTCCGTCTTCTGCCTTGGCGCTGACCTCGGTCTTGCCGTCTGCCTTGAAGGTGAAGCCCTTCTCGCTGGTCTGCAGGTCGAGAAGAGCCTGTGCCTTGTCGGTGGTAAACTTCTTCGGCTGCCAGAATTTTTTCTTCATCCGGCTGAAGTTGTCCACTTTCATCTTCTGTGCCGCAACAGGGCAGACACAGAAGATGATGGTCAGCGTGAGTATGCACCAAAGCCTACGCGCCATTTCTTTTTCTTTATAATTTACAAATTAACAATTAAATACTTATTTACTCTCGATGTCGGTGGTATGGCCAGGATCCTTGATGGTGATGCTGCCACCCCAGGAACACATGCATTGTCCGTTGTCCAACAGGGCGGGAATAAACTTTATCAACTCTTTCCCACAGGGAGCCCAAGGGGTAACCGTCACCGGTATGCAGGGCATGGGGGTCAGCACGCCGCAAGCGGCGGAAGTGGCTGATGCCACCGTGGGATTTGCCAACGACCTGCACATCCCGAAGGGCAGTATGTTCACCATGGGCACAAAGTCCATGATGGTCGCCTTGGGCTTCTTTTGTATCAAGGGGCGTAAGAAGTCTGTGATGACCAGCTTTGACGGCGTCGTGCCGAAAGAGCATTGCATCGAGGCTCCCATGCAAACATATTTACTCATAGTCTTTACTTAGCCGTTTGAGGTGTTTCATCCATACCGGAATTCTTAAGGGAAGGCTTGTATTCCTCTGTTTCTCTCTCCTTCTCTTTTTGCTTTCCGAGCTCCTCCATTTGTTCTTTGTACTGCTGCCTCAGTTTTTCTGCTTTTTCATTCTCTTTTTTTATCTCTTCCTGTTCTTTTCTCCATTTTTCCGCTTCCTTGTCAATTTCGTCTGTTTGCATTTTCTTGATGGCATCATACTCTTCATTCCAATCTGCGAATCTTTTCCTGGTTGGATTGGGGGTATCTCCAGTGTCTATCGGCTGCGGGCCTTCTGTCATGTTAGGAGTTCGCAAATGTCTCTTTACTTCCAATTGCGTAACTGCGGCTTTTTCTGCTGTCATCAAGTTCTTGAAGGACGACCTGCTGTGAGCGATCAGCTTGCCAATTATCTCGTTCTGCTCGGATTTCAAGTAAGATTTCCCATTTTCCATTTGCAGCATGGCTTTGTCGTTGTCTTGCTTGATTTCCGTTTTCTTTGCACCATTGACGGAGATATTGCCGGCTCCCAGTATGAGGGACGATTTGTCTGCGTCCTTCCCGCTGGTGGGATATCCTCCAGCCACCGTGTGGGCAATCATATTGATACGTCCCTCGTTTGATGGACCTATGATGGTTCCTTTGTCAGGATTGATGTCGTTTGTTTCCAATTTAATCAACTTGCTGTTGACACGGACCTTTCCTGTTGCTTTGCCTTTTTCGTCGTTGGTCTGCATGGTGACATTCTCGGTAAGCATTTTGATACAGCTTCCTTTTGTCAAAGACTTTACCGTAATTGCAGCATTCTCATCTTTCCTCTCATAGTCAACGGACTTCATCTCTATTTCCTTTGAGCATAAATTGATGCTGCCCTCTGCCGGTATATCCAAGGCTCCAGGATTGGCCCCTTTCTTCGTGTTGCTGGTGTTCAGCTTGATTTTTTGGGTATTGACATTAAACAGGCTTCCATCGATGATGCCTCCTTCGTCATCCAAGGCTTTAAAGTTGGTGAACTTCGAAATCACACTGACTCCTGAACCTTGGTAAGTGCACATTTTCTGGTCTGCATCTATTGCACGGATAGATGTGCTGCCTGATTTGATTTCTATGGAAGATGGCGTATAGCCTCTGTTCATGTCTTGCTCAATCCTCTTCTTTTGCTCGTTCAGTTTTTTTATCTCATATTCGATGGCTGCAAGTTTGGATACTGTGTCCTGGAAGATAACAAGATCCTTGCCGAGGGCATCACGCTTTGTCCTACAGACTCTTTGGAAATCAGCGCAATCTCTTACATACTTGTTCTGCTTTTTCTTATCCATGGCTGCATCATAGGCCTGGAGATTTGCCTTTAATTTGTCCATGGAAGGCAAAACCGTTCGCTCCAACCTTTCCTTTGCCTCGTTCCTTTGTCTGATTTGGTCGTCTATGACATCTTTACGGCGGGTCATCGGAGGCTGTGCCGCCATGGTGATTTTCTCGTCTGCCAGTATTTTGATAGAACCTCGGTTGTTCATGGCCAATACATTTTCAGCCAATGTTCCCTCACTCTTCTCACTTAGCAGAGTGATGCTCTCAGAGTGTACGGAGAAAGAAGAGATACTGGCGACCCTCGACTCGTTGCCATCTAAGCCGGGCCTTACACAGTAATGCTCTATACTGGGTGACTTGTTTACAATCTCCCTCTTGCTTTCGTTATGCAGCATGCCTGTACGCACGGTGACCTTTGTGCATTCGTCAGGTGAGTCCATCAGCGTGCCGTCTGGGTAGACATTGCCTATGATGATTTCCGGGGCGGAGATGATGATGCGCTTGTCGTCCCTGAGGTATAGCCCGTCACAGTATTGCTCGATGAATTCTTTTTTCATCTTTTGTATTTCGTCCTTGCACTTCAGCATTTCTGCCAGGTCTTTATGTATGCTCTCCTTGTACTCTTGCAGAGTATGGAGCCAGTCGTTATATTTTGCCATAGTCGTATCCTTTAAAATGTTAATAATCCAGTGTGAAAAACTCCTTTAAATCTTCTTGATCTTTTTGAGTGCTTCCTTGAAAGGATTGACTGCCTGCTTGGAAATGTAGTCTCCCTTGATGGTCCGGGTGTTTCCGTCTGTGTCGGAGATAAGGATCTCGCCTCCCTCCATCTCGGGATGGTAGATGTGGTCTTCTTCCCAACCTTTGTAGAAGTCTCCAAAATTGTTCTCCAACAACCATTTTAGACTCATTTTTATTATATTCTTCTCCTCCTCTTCATAGAACTTGACGCAGTCGAGGTAATCTTCCCAAGTGCTGGAGTCCTCGCATACAGACTTGTCCAGCGGGGACATATTCCTGGTATGGTCTGAGGATAGATTGTTCCAGAACCCACTCTCGTTCTTGATGGTAATGTATTTCTTCTCCTTCAGCTTTTGGAGAACATCATACAGGATTTTCCTCTTTGTGATAGTCATGTCCTGATCTTTCTGCATCTCCGAAATGAGGGTGTCGAACACACTCGAGAGCGTGTCTTTAATGTCCTTTTTATATTCTTCTTCATTGGTTACGTCGATGATGTAATTCAAGTCGGAGAATGTAAGACATCCGTCTAATGCCTTGTCCTTGTTGATATTCGAAATCTGGGTTCTCTTTGCAGTGTAGAACAATTCCTTTGCGGCTTCTCTTGTCGCCTTTCCAGTCACCACGATATTGTTACCATTACGGTTTTCTGGATATTTAAGTGTTGCGAGTTTCTCGTATGCTTTCTTGCATTTTGTATCCTTGTCTTTTGCCATTTGGATGATAGAAGCCGCAGAGGAGATTTCTTTTATCAACTGTTTTTCCAATGCTTTACCAGAAAGTTTTAATGTTTTACCGTTAATTTGGCAAAAAACATTTGCCATCTTGCAGCCTATATTCACTTGTTCGGCCAAATCGTATTTGCAATTGATATACTTAGCCTTGCAAATTTCCAGATTCTTGCTCTCTTCCTCGTAGAATTTGTTCCAGGAATCCATCAATGTCATCGCAGATGCCAACGTGTCCTTGATCTTGAACTCTGTGACCATCTTGTCGATGACCTCCTTCTGGGTCTTGCTGTTCTTCTTGTAGGCAGCGTGCGGCAATTTAGTCTCGCCCTTGCCAGCTTCCAAGCGCATGAAACGGTATGACTTGATGAGCATCGTGCCGCCGACGGGCTTCATGAATGCCTCCAACACGGTCCTGAGCAGAGTCAAGTCTATCAGCTTTGTCATTTTTTTTGCCTCTTTGACAGTACCACTGACAAGCTTGCCCGTCACCGACCTGATAGAGCTCTCGCCGAAATATCCCTTCATCTTGGACACGTTTTCTCCTGATTTCATTGTCAGGGTGTTGCCTGCGACGATTTCCACGTTCTTTCCCTCTATCTTCACGTTTCCGTTGGGGGCACTGATTGTGATACCGGTCAATGCATCTATCTCTACGTCGCCCATGGAGGAGGAGATGTATACACAGCGCTTCTCCGTCGACATAGTGAAGTTGAAGAATCCGTATGCGTCACCCATGGTAATGCCGCCGCTTAGCTTGCGTCCTGCGGTGCTGGCGTAGGTGATGAAGTCATTCTTCAGCGGGATATACTTCAGCCACGCACCGATGGCGGGGGAGAAACTTGTGGCCATGTTGACAAAGCTGCTGTTGGAGGGAGTCACGAACTTGAGGTACTGACCGTTCACCGACTTGATGATGAAGTCGTTTTTGAAGAATCCGGCGTGACCGTCGTTGTACAAACCGTGTGCAACTGCCGAGTTCATGTAGGCAGTCAGGTTCTCGCCGATGTCTACCTTGCGTGACTCGGTAGCCATCGCTCCCAACATGAAGGGACGTTCCATCTCTCCTTGCTCGTAGTCAACCATGATCTCGTCGCCCACCTGCGGCAGAAACTTGATGCCTGAATCCTTGGAGGCGAAAGACTGTGTCACTCGGATCCAAGGGGAAGATGGGACATCCTTGGTCTCTGGCTGCCAAGGGTAGCGGATCTGTACTCTACCCAGGTCGCGGGGGTCTTTGTTGTTGCTGACGATGGCAACCTGCGGTTCAGTCCTTCCCACCTTAAAGGTCTCCTTCGGCGGGTAGTAGACGCCCTGTACGGCGGGCACGGCGTCAATCTCCAGGGTGGTATATTGACCGGCATTCTCCACGGTTGTGTTCTGTTTGCAGGTAGCGGAGATCTTAACGATGACATACTCTTTGCCCAACACCTTGATCACGTCTCCCAACAACAGGGGCTGGTAGTAGGTGCCGAAGTTGATATGTATGGCATCCCCCGTTACGGATTCCTCCAGCTTCTGCATGGCAATGTAGAAATTCTGCTTGAAGTGGTCCAGTGCGTTATAGTTGCTGAATACGCTCACCACCGTCTTCTTGTCAACGACAGTGGTGTGCTCCTTGTTCCCCCTGTAGGGGTCGATGTAATCCTTTGTCCACTGGTACTCTATGTCTCCGTTCTTGCCGGCTGCACTAATCACGTTCTTCGTAATGTTGAGTATGATGGAAGCGACAATCTCCGTGGCATCGCTCTTCTGCAGCCATTCGTTCATTTTGTAGAGATAGAGGCTTGGGTCCTTGAAGTCATAATAGTAAGAGAGTGCCTCCATGAAGTTGCTCTCGCCTTCCACCAGCAAGGCAAGGTTTTCGTCCTTGGGGCCGGTATACGATCTTGTCTCCATGTCGGTTTGCAGTTTCTTTTGTCCGGCTTCCGACAAGAGATAGTTGGTGTCGTAGTAGTCCACATCTTCTTTTTTTCTGTATTCATTGAAGGTCAGACTGGCGAACTGCTTTATTTCGACAGCTGCGGATGGCTTGAAGCCGAGCTGCCATATGCCATTCTCATAGAACATGAACTCGCCGCAGCGGTTGGCTGATCTTGCGAGGAAGTTGAGTGCAGACTCTTCGAATTGCACGAGGTAGGGCTGGATGAACTCGGTCTTGCTGCCATCTGCCTCGTTCTTGATGAAGATATGCTGCAGATTCTCTATGCTGACGTTCGGGAGCAGGTCGGAATACTTGGCGGCTATCTTCTTGAAGATTTCGGAAGCAAACTTCTTTGCTACATAGCATTTGTTGTACTTACGGAGAGTAAGCACCTTGTCAGGACTGTAGATGTGGAGCGTCAAGTAGAGGGAAGTGCCCTTCTCCGAAGGCTTGTACTCGGGAACACATTCAAAGATGACATAGTCCTTGGCAATGTCCTTCTGCCCGTCGTTGAGGCTCGCTTTTTTGTTCAACAGACTCTTGTAGCTGATCTTGTCCATGGTGGAGATGTCTCCAGCCAGTTCTATCTGGAGCACAGCCTCGATGTGGGCTGGCATGTACATTTCTTTCTGTATGTTGAGTGAAATGAGCGTAGTTTTACCCAGCCCGGTGACAGTCTTCTGCGTTTGGAAGGCAAGTTCGGCCTTGCCGCTGTCCAAACCGAGGGTAAGTGTGTATGTAGCTGCCATAATTTGGTCCTCCTGTATTTTTTATTCGATGATGGATAATTTCTTGTTGGAATTCTTGCCTACATAGGTGATGCAGGAGAGCAATATCTTTACGTTGAACTGTATCTGTTCGCTCTCGCCGTCCTCGTTCCTGGTGCTGTTGAATTCCTCCTCGATGTCGATGATGTGTCCCGCCACAATCATGGCGTCCTCGTAGTCCGACAGTTTCTTCTGCTCGTCGAAGACGGCGTTGAAGACGAAGGTGTAGGTGTTGGGGTTGTTGCTCTTCAAGTTATCGTAATAACTCTGAAGGCTGTTCACGGTTCTGATGGTGCAGCTGAGTATCACAGACACCGTAGAACCGTAGGGCACGCCTTCCTCATTTCTGCAGCGCTGGCACTTGTAGTCGAAATGCTGCACCGTCAGACATTTTTCCTGTGCTATCCTCTTCATCTCCGTAAAATCCTCGGGGATGAGAATCGCCTTGATGTTGTTAGAAAGTCTTGCCATAGTGTCTGTTTCTTTAAAGGGTTGTTGATAATGTCAATGGTTGAACTTGACGTCTTCGACCGTTATCCGGTCTGCGATGATTTCCAGGATGAGCAGTCGCCTGCGTTGCTTCCCGATGTCGTAGTTCTCTGCAATGGAGAAACACACCGCATCCTCGAAGAAGATTTCCTTGGTGGCCTGCGCACCGTTGTTGGAGACTGTGGTGAGGTCGAACGTTATCTTGCCCGAGTGGCTCGTCTGGTCGATGTACCATTCGTAGAGGTTCAGGTCTTCCTTTCCCGGTGCCACGATGGTCAGTTCCATTTTGTCACATATCGCATTGGCGTCTGGGAGATAGAAGTTGTGATGCCTCTTGAAGTGGCATTTGCACTCCACCACGTCATAGGTCATGGAATAACGACCTATCTGGTTGTTCCCGAGTTGTAAAGTTGCTGATAGTGCCATAGTCTTTCATTTTTTAGGATAGGCTGGACGAGAGCCTTTCGTCCAGCCTATATGTTGGTTTAGTCTTACTTCCAAGGATTGGTGAATGACACTGGGCCGTTCTTCAGCTCCTGGCAAACGATTTCCATTTCCTCGAAATGATCCTGGCCGTCTTCCCATTTCTCTTTGTAGTGTACACAGTAGCAACCTTTTCCTTCCAGTTCCTTCATCGTGGAACCGTCGATGGTGTTGTAGAAGGTCACCTTCAGGTCGCGTGGGTCGTTGGGAGCGAGCATCCACTGGAGCAACTGGTTGTTGCCGTCGTTCATTGCCTTTACTCGGATTGTGATCCTGCCACCGCGGGGGATGCCAGAGATCTGTCCTTCTCTATCTGT
>CAVGLH010000041.1:0-20248 GCA_963630065.1 Bacteroides fragilis
CTGAATAGAGCACTTGACTACGGATCAAGAGGTTCAAGGTTTGAATCCTTGCGGAATCACTCTCTAAACAATATTCATAAGAATGCAAGGTTTTGGCTCCGTAGCTCAACTGAATAGAGCACTTGACTACGGATCAAGAGGTTCAAGGTTTGAATCCTTGCGGAGTCACTCAAAAGTTGCACCCTTAGCTCAGTTGGTAGAGCAACTGACTCTTAATCAGTGGGTCTAGGGTTCGAATCCCTAAGGGTGTACTTATCAACAAGTAAATAACGTATCAGAAGATTTTTTATCGAATGATAGACAGACATAACTTCTCTCGGAGGGTAGTTATGTCTGTATTTGTTTTTTTAACCAACACTCAAACCCTCAATTTTCCTTACCAGCATCAAAGAGAGCTGCTCTAATGAGCATTAAAAAATAGGATCTGTTTCCCAACAGACCCTATCACATACTTACTAAAACTAAATTAACCACTAAAAAAACTAATATTTTTCTTAGACCTTTTGTGTACCGTTGTTAAAAACGTAACGATCGATTCTCCTATAACCAATTGCAAAGTTACGAAATTTCGATTACTCTACCAAACTTTTTCCTCTTTTTTTTCGAAAAATGAAAAATTTAAAATCTATAGCCCAAGGTCATCATGATCTGATGGCGATTGTTCTTAACCTTGGCAGACTGCGCCACGTTATTATATTTAGATTCATCCGAGTTGGTATAGTTCATGAACGGATGGAAATCTCCCTTCTGGACAGAATACTGGTAAGCCAAGTCGACCGAAATACCCTGATAATAGAAACCTAGGCCAGCCGTAAAACGATTGATTGCCTTCCAATTGGTATAATCGGAAGATGTGGCTACATCCACAGCATTGCTAGACAGCGTCTGGTCACGGTAAGATGCATCCTTGAACATAGGCGACACATAGTTGTAGCCCAGTCGAATGGCGAACAGACTAGTAGGCTTGGCCTCCAAACCCACCTTCAAGGTGCTCACGCCTTTCAAATTGGCCCGGGTATCGGCGTTCATCGCTTGGTCGCTGGAGCTTGTGTCATAATAATCACCCCAATAATCATAAAATCCGCCTTCCTTCACGCGATTATCCATATGGTTGTACCAAGCATACTCATAGGTAGCACCGACGGCCAAGAAGTTGTCCACCGTGTGCCCCAAGCTCACACCCACTTTCCAAGGAGTGTTGAATCTGAAATCGTAGTCTGCGCTCTGCCCCCTGCTGCCCTTTTCGTAACATGCCTGCGATTTTCCACTCGCATCCGTGTAATTTTGCATATATTTGCCCGAAATCGTGATATCGTGGTCGCCTGCCAACTTGAGGTCGTAGAAAATCGGGGAGTTCACATAAGCACCGATGCGGAACGGCGACTCTTTGATGGGACGGAAAATGACGCCGGCCTTCACATCGAAGCCACTTCCCGTGATTTTCAATTGCTCGTATGACTCCATGTAATTACCATCCACGAAATCCTCGCTGTAAATGGAGTTGCTGTTGTAGTGAACATCATGGATGCCTACGGTCAAGCCGAGCCACACCTGGTTGTTGATGCTTCCGCTGACGTTGAAGTCGTAGGTGCCCACATAGCCGTGCTGGTACTGGCCAAACAAATACTTGTTCGCCTCCATATAGCCGATGCGGTTGTCATCAATGCAAAGTAACCCAGGAACATACTTGCCTGCATTGTTGTTATATCCAGCATAATTGGCATCGACAGCAGTCCATCCAGCCACTCCCTTGTAGTACTTGAGTGCAGAGAGCTTGTTTTGGGAAGCTCCGTTCAAACTGGCCGCCGCATTCAATATCTGACCGAAATCAGAGCTCTTGTGATAATTGAAAGCAAGGTTGATATATCCCTTTCCCTTTATCTTGGGGCTCCACACGATACCTATCTGATCAAAAGTGGGATGACTTTTCTTGCCATTGAAGGAAACGCGCGTCCCTTCATATTCCGTATAGTTCTCCGCCCCACCCTGGGCCATGACACCGGCCGAGAGACTCACCTGACTCTTGCGAAAAAGACCTACGCCCGCAGGGTTGGTGCTGATGGTGCTGATGTCGGCTCCCAAAGCCTCCATCGCACCACCCATACCTATGTATCGAGCCGTACCCGTGAGTTGGGGTGCGGCAAGCTTGCTATCTTGATAAGTTTCCTGCGCAGTAACCGACAAGGATGCCATTAGCACACTGGCAAAGAACACATGCTTAAACATTTTCATCATTTTTCTACCTTTAACGTTACATAATTTTCATGCATGAAATCACCTACGACCGCCAAAGCTGCCTCCACCAGAGCGACCGCCACCGCCTCCGAAGCTGCCGCCACCGGAACGGCTGCCACCAAAGCCGCCACCGCCGAAACTACTGCCGCCCGGGTTACCCCCAAAAGAGCCACGCGTCCCGAAACTGGAACCATTGGAACGCCCAAAGCCAGAATTATCTGTGCGCGAACCGAAAGACCTGTTGCTTGAGCTGCGGCGCGAATAAGTATTGCTGCCAAAGGAACCATCGGGACGACGATAGGAACCATGGATGCGCCCAGGGTTGTTGTAGTTCTTATATCCTGCAAACCCGCCATGATTCACATGCACTATCATCGGGCCGCCCCAATGCCAAGGGTGATAATATCCGCCCCAGCCGTAATACCACGGGTCATACCAGCCACCCCAGCCATAATACCACGGGGCATACCACGGGTCGTACCAACCTGCATAATAGCCGTAGCGCCAAGGATTGTACCACCCCCACATGCGACTGCGCCAATAGTAGGGACCATACCCATAATAGTCGTAGAACCAAGGATCATAGTATCCGTCCCATCTACATAGGTCGCGAGTGCACGAGAAATCCTCTTCCTGGTCGGCATATTTCTGGGCGAAATATGCATCATCGTAGATACTGTCGGGTCCAACACCCTTGCCCACCTGAAACTGTATGATGTCATTGCCGAGAGAATCGGTGCTCAACTTCTCATAATGGCTCAAGAAGCGACCGCCGCGGTTGTACTCATCCACACTCCTATTGCTTCCGCTCCAGTGGAGCGAATAGATGCTGTCCCTGCGAGCACGCTGCAGATTATAGGCACGCAGCATCTCTGCACGCTTTTCAGCCTGCTGCTTAGCTTCCTTCTTCGGGTTGAAATAAAGGTCATCATCCTGGGCCATCGAAGTCAGTGGCATGACTGCGGCCACGAGGACTGCCAGAAGACTAATCTTTCTCATATTTTAATTCTCCTTTGTTATCTAGTAGCGGAAGACAATTTTGCCCCTGCTTCTATACTATAAATGTTCAGAATGCAAATATATTGCATATTTCATTGCAAAATTACAGAAAAACCACAAATAATGATAGGATTTCCCCTATTTTTTATAATTTTGCAGAAAATTTAAGTGTAATCAAACATTTTTAGATACAAAACAGATTGATTTGGACATGAAATACTTAGTTGCCACTTTCAATATAGAGACCAGCGAAGAACTGATACAGCCATCGAGGGAGCTGCTTGCCGACAATGCGGCAGAGGCTGGTTTCGAATCTTTCGAGGACACAGATAACGGTCTGGAAGGCTACGTACAGAAAGAACTTTTCGACAGAGAACTGCTCGACCAAGGCATCGTCGACTTCCCCATTGAGGGCGTGAAGATAAGCTATGAAGTGAAGGAAGCCGAAGACAAAGACTGGAACCAGGAATGGGAAGAACAGGGATTCACCCCCATCTACGTGGGTGACCGAGTGGTAATCTACGATGCCAAACACCCAGAACTGTACCCCGTCGCCAGCAACCAACCAGGCGCAACGGACTCTATCCATGCAGAAAACCCATCCGAAATCATAGAGATAGGAATCGAGGCGAAACTTGCCTTCGGCACGGGCAACCACGAGACCACTCGTATGGTCATCTCCCAATTGCTACAAATGCCAGTAAAGACCAAACGCATACTGGACTGTGGAACGGGAACCGGCATACTCGCCCTCGCCGCCTCCAAAATGGGTGCGAAGGAATGCGTGGGATATGACATCGACGAATGGAGCGTGGAAAACGCCAAGCACAACGCCGTGCTCAACGGGGTGGACAACCTGGAGGTTTTCTTCGGCAACGCACAAGTAGTCAACCATATCAGCGGAATGTTTGACATCGTGGTAGCCAACATCAACCGCAATATCCTGCTGGAAGACATGCGCACTTTCCGAAGCGTGATGTCACCAGGAGCATCGCTTGTATTGAGCGGATTCTACGAGGAAGACATACCCTTATTGCTGGAGAAAGCTAAGGAGCTGGGGCTTCACGAGACCACAAGGCAAGTGGACAACCACTGGGCCTGCCTCATCCTAAACTCATAAGCGTCAATCGCCCCCCATGAAAGTTCTCTCATTGTTGTTGCTACCGATGCACAGTTGCTTCAGGTCGTAATAGCTCCCATTGTAGATATCGAAGTCTACATAGCCCTTGATGCCAGGCAATTTGCCAACATCCGTGTGCTGCCAAAAGCGCCACCTCCCCTTATACTGCACCTTGTCCACATAATAGTGGGCAATCCAATAGGGGTAGTCATCAAAGACGGGAGCACTGAGATACTGTTCTTTAAATTTATAATAGGTATAGATGATTGGCTTGGCGTGGTACTTATCCTCCACGATATGAAGCCACGTTAGCACATCGCGCTGAAAATCCTCAACACTTTTGTCAGACGGTTTGTGCTCAATATCAAGCACGGGCGGCAAGTCGCCATCGGTGAGATGCACCTTGTCCAAGAAATAATAGGCTTGCTCACGAGCCGTAGACTTGTTGCTCCAGAAATGATACACCCCCCGGATAAATCCATAGTCGCGCGCTTGGTTGAAATTTTCGCGGAAATTGTCGTCGAGGCGCGAAGCCCCCTCCGTACTCTTGATGATGACAAAACGCACGGGACATCCCTTTATCATCGCATTCTTGAGTTGTTCCCAGTCTATCTTCCCTTGGTAGTGTGAGATGTCGATACCATGAATCTCATATCCCTCAGGATATTCCATGTCGCCATAAAGCGCACGCCAACGAAAACCCGTAGGTCCCACGAAGAAATGGTAGAATGCCCATACGTAGACCACGGCAATGGCCATGCCACCAATCCACCACGCCCAACGAGGGTAACGCGAGAAAAAGCCCTTCGACCTTCGCGTTCGCTTGCGACTGACAGGTTTTCTTTTCACCATAATTGATTTAAAGCAAAATAGAAAAAGAAGATAATAGCTATCAAGTAAACAAAAGAGGGAGAGGATGACAAACACCCCCTCCCTTATGGTCGGCCCATAAATTGGCACCTAAGTAAAAATCTCAATTCCTTTACTTAGCCTGCTCCAACTGGAGGGTCTTTGTGGTCTGGTCGCAAACCTCAGATGGTCCCCAGTACTGGATAGGTCCAGGATAAACGTATGCAGTCTCCTTTGCCCACTGCTCACGCTTGGAAGCGAAGTACTTGAATGGAGCACCATCCAACTCTACAAGAGCCTTGCGAATCACAGGCTTGTTGGCACCGTTACGACGCTCGATGTTCATCATCATCGTGATTGGCACACCACCGGCAATCCACTCAGAGGCTGGAGCAGTAGTGTTCTTGATGATAGACATATATCCCGTCTTGCCATTGGCGATGAGGCGAGAGGCATTGAAGCCGAGTGAGTAGCAGTAGTCAGCATCATAGTTGGATGGAGCAGCGCAACGACCCTCATATCCGAAGAAGTGGTGCTGGGCAGAGAATTTGCCCACGAACTTACCCTCTGCCTTCCACTCAGCCAACTTCTTGGCCACCATGCGAGAGAGCAACTTCTCTGTCTCGATGAGAGACACCTGAACATTTCCATGAGGATCGCGGTCGAGGCAGAGCTGGCGAGCTACGTCTTCAGGAAGAGACTCCAACACTGCGAGGTTTTCCTTGGCAATGGCACCCTTCACGAAAGCAATCTGTTCCTCGGCACCGACAAACTCGCGAGGTTCGCCCGTTGCAGGGTCTGTGAGCACCTCGTTGAGCTCGGCGATGAGTTTCTTGATGGCAGGGATAAACTCTATCAAGCCCTCTGGAACGAGCACTGTACCGAAATTGTTGCCGTCGGCAGCACGATTGGCCACAGCTGTTGCTATGTATGTCACTACATCATCAAGCGACATCTCCTTGGCCTCAACCTCCTCTGAAACGAGACAGATGTTGGGCTGTGTCTGAAGAGCGCACTCCAAGGCGATGTGGGAAGCAGAGCGCCCCATCAACTTGATGAAGTGCCAGTACTTGCGTGCTGAGTTGCAGTCGCGCTCGATGTTACCAATAAGTTCAGAATATGTCTTGCAAGCAGTATCAAAACCGAAAGAAGTCTCAATCTGCTCATTCTTCAAGTCGCCGTCGATAGTCTTAGGACAACCGATTACCTGCACGCCATACTTCTTGGCTGCATAGTACTCGGCGAGAACGCATGCATTGGTATTGGAGTCATCGCCACCGATGATAACGAGAGCCTTGATGCCGAGCTCGCGAAGAATCTCGATACCCTTCTCAAACTGGTCTTCCTTCTCCAGCTTGGTACGGCCAGAACCGATAATGTCGAAACCACCCGTGTTGCGATACTCGTCCATAAGTTCAGGGGTAATCTCCATGTATTTGTGATCCACCAAGCCACCAGGACCCAAGATAAAACCATAGAGCTTGTTGGCTGGATTCAAGGACTTCACGCCGTCAAAGAGACCAGAGATGACGTTGTGACCGCCAGGAGCCTGACCGCCGGAAAGGATAACGCCTACGTTGAAGGCTGGGAGTTCCTGAGCCTCGCCTGCCTCGAATGTAATAACAGGCATACCATATGTGTTGGGAAAGAGAGCCTTGATCTCTTCCTGGTTACCCACTGACTGGGTTGCCTCGCCCTCTACGGCCTTCACCGGGCCCTGGAGTGCCTTAGGCAACTTTGGCTGATAAGCAGCTCTTGCAATCTGCAATGCACTTTTTTCCATATTCTACTTTCTTATTTTAAATTAGTTGAAACTTCAAAAACCTCTGCAAATTTAATGAATTTCCACGGAATATGAAAAAAAATACATTAAAAATGAGTTAACAAGAAGATTTTTTCTTGAAAATCCTTGTAATTTCAAAGAAATGTATTATCTTTGAGCAATATTTCAAAAGTTTATTAACTTAAAGCGAAAGATTATGGCTAATAAAAGAGAATTAAAACGCTCCATCAACTACATCACCAGCGAGCTTTTCAGCGAGGCTGTAGCTGCCTCCCTGTACAACGGAAATCCTGCCAAGGAAGACGTGGACGGCATCTTGTCATCCATCCTCATGCTTAACAGCGACTACATTAGCCGCGTCTCCCACCCAGAGCCAGGCATCAAACAGGGAGAATACTACAAGAACCTCATCGCAGGATTCAACAAGCAGGCGAGCGAGATTATCGACCAAATATCCAACTTGGCATAAAATAATGCGAGCGAGCACACCTTAATATATATAAGGTGTGCCATCTCTAGCAACCATCACACAACTCGTTTTATCAGAAAAGCAAATGATAAGAAAAATCTGCCAGTGGATATTATACAAGCAACTGGGATATAAGAAAAAGGTAACACAACAACTCCCCAAGAAATACATCGTGTGCCTGGCACCGCACACTAGCAACTATGATTTTCTGCTGGGACTGCTCTTCTCTCGCGCCGAGGGCATGGAATGCAACTTCCTCATGAAGAAAGAATGGTTCTTCTGGCCCTTGGGACCCATCTTCCGCAAGCTGGGCGGCATCCCGGTTTGGCGAAGCAAACACACGAGTATGACAGACAATCTAGCCCAGGAGGCCGACAAGCGAGAGACCTTCGGACTCTGCATCACGCCCGAGGGAACACGATCGCCCAACCCCGAATGGAAAAAGGGCTTCTACTTTATCGCCCTCAAGGCAGGCATCCCCATTCATCTCTACGCACTCGACTATGAGAGAAAACTCATCCAATGCACCAAGGTCGTAGTACCTTCGGGAGACGTAGACAAGGACATGAGGGAAATCAAGATGTATTATAAGGACTTCAAAGGCAAGAAGCCTGAAAACTTCACGATAGGAAACATCAAATGACGACTTCCACAGAAGAAACATAAGAAGTGAAACTACTCAGAAATATAAGATATTGCACCATAGCAGGATTGATCCTGACAACGGGTTCCATGCTCCAGGCCTACGACGAGGGAAACTCCCATGCCTGGAAAGGCATCGAGTATGACGATGACCCGTGGGTTTTCAATGCATCGCGCCCTTACTTCATCACCAAGGGACTGCAAAACCGGCATCTCTCACTATGGGCCTCGCACGGAAGATACTACGATGCCGACAAGGACCAATGGAAATGGCAACGCCCCAATCTGTTCTGCACCACGGAAGACCTGTTCACACAGACTATCGTGGTGCCCTATCTCATCCCCATGCTTCAAAACGCGGGGGCCGTAGTTTTCACTCCGAGAGAGAGAGACTGGCAAAAACAGGAAATCATAGTGGACAACGACGACCCAAAGGAAAAGGCTTCCTACCAGGAAACGATCAACGGAAAGAAATGGCAAGATTGCGACTCTCTTGGGTTTGCCTCTAGCCCGGGATTCCTCAGCGACGGAGAGAATCCATTCCGCAAGGGCACAGTAAGACAGGCCAAGGCCACCCGGCGCAAGAAGACCAGCCAAGCGAGCTACCAACCTCTGTTCAAAGAGGCTGGCAGGTATGCAGTATACGTAAGTTACCAGACTCTCCCCAAGAGCGTCAGCGATGCCCACTACATCGTGTACCACAAGGGGCAGAAAACCGAGTTTACCGTCAACCAACGCATGGGAGGCGGCACATGGGTGTACTTGGGCACGTTCGACTTCGACAGTGGCTGCAACGAGTTCAACCGCGTGGTTTGTACCAACCATACCTCTAAAAGAGGCATCGTCACTACAGATGCCGTCCGTTTCGGAGGTGGCATGGGCAACATCGAACGAGGTGGAAGAACCAGCGGAATGCCCAAATGCCTGGAAGGAGCAAGATACTATGCCCAATGGGCTGGAGCACCCGACTATGTGTACCGAGGCCGACAGGGCACAGACGACTATGCCGACGACATCAACGCCCGGTCGCTGATGACCAACTGGCTGGGAGGCGGATCAGTCTACATGCCAGCCATGGAGGGCAAGCACGTGCCCATCGAACTATCTTTAGCCCTGCACAGCGACGCAGGCTACAACCACGACGGCAAGAGCACCTGGGGCGCGCTGTCCATCTGTACCACAGACTTCAACGACGGTATGCTGAACAGCGGTATCTCCAGAATGGTCTCCAAGGACTTCGCCCAAGCTCTTCGAGACAACCTTGTGGAAGACCTCAGCCAGGAGTTCGGTTCATTCGGCAAACGATACGTTTGGGACCGCAACTACTCGGAGACCCGACTGCCCGAAGTACCATCGGCCATCATCGAGATGCTCTCCCACCAGAGTTTCCCAGACATGCGGATAGCCCAAGACCCATGGGGGAAGTTCTGCATAGCCCGCTCCATCTACAAAACCATCTTGAAGTATGTAAGCAGCAATCATGACAGCAAGTATGTCGTACAGCCGCTACCCCCACAAAACTTCAGCGTAGAGATAGAAGACGGCTATGCGCATCTCTCCTGGACAGCACAACTAGACAAGGCGGAGCCTACTGCCCGCCCTACCTCTTATATCGTATACAAGGCCGAAGGACAAGGTGGGTTTGACAATGGCACCGTCGTCAAGCGACCCAACTGCCATTTCAAAATGGAGCCAGGCAAACTATATAGTTTCAAGGTAGCAGCGGTCAACGCTGGCGGAGAGAGTTTTCCAACAGAGACTCTCACTGCCCTCCACGACCCTGCCGCCACAAAGACGGTACTTATCGTCAACAACTTCCATCGGCTTGCTTCGCCACAAGTAGTAGACAACGACAGCATACAGGGTTTCGACCTTGACCAAGACCCAGGTGTCAGCTACGGGACCACGGCAGGATGGAGCGGCAAGCAAATAGGATTTGACCGCAGAAAGATGGGAATCGAAACGAGCAGCGGCCTGGGATATAGCGGTAACGAGATGGTTGGCATGTTTGTAGCCGGCAATGATTTCAACAATGTGGTAACCCATGCAAGAAGCATAGCGGCAGGTTGCAAGTACAACATAGCCAGTTGCTCCAGCGAGGCCATCGCAGACGGCAAGGTAAAAATGGAGAACTATCAGGCGGTAGACCTCATCAATGGGTTGGAACGCAATGACAGATATTCGCACAGAGCCTACAAGACTTTCACCCCAACCCTGCAAAATCGTCTGAAATACTACGCTCTGAACGGCGGAAAGATGCTCATCAGCGGATCATACAACGGCAGCGACATGCAGACTGAACAGGAACAAGCTTTCCTCAGCGACATCCTCAAGGTAAACTACGAGCCTACGGGCACCCACTTCATCGTAGAAGACATCAATCCAGAAGACTCCACAATCACTGAGAGAGACAGCGTCGTGACCACAACGGACAGAGTTTCGGGTCTCGGAAAGCTGTTCAACTACTACAACCAGCTGAACGAACGCCACTACGCAGCCACCCATCCAGAGATATTACAGCCCGTGGGCACCACAGCTTTCACGGCAATGAGATACACCTCGGGCACCAGTGCGGCCGTAGCCTACAAGAGCACCAGCTACCGCACATTCACAATGGGGTTCCCGATAGAATGCATCGTCGACGAAAAGACTCGCAACAGCATTCTGCTCGGCATTCTTAAGTTCCTTACAGAGTGAAGAACGGAAAGTGAAGAATTCAAATGCCGCAAGGGCGCACACCCTATTTAACACTCAACATTGAACATTTTACATTAAAACACAAAAAAGGCTTATGTACAAGATTCAAGCAAACCAGTCTGGCACACGTTCCATCGAAGTGAGCGACCAGCATTTAGAGACCATAGACAAGTATCAGTTGCTCCGCAACCTCGTAGACAGCAACGGCATCATCGACGAGGAAGTACTCCACAAACTGAAGATGAACGTACGCGCTCTCCTAGAGAACGGTGACAACGACAAGGCCCTGCTAGACCTCTGCCTCGACGTAATCTACCACAAGGACATGAAGGCGCTTGGACTCCACAACCTCGTATTGCTCTACGTGGACTGGAAAGACAAGAAACAGGCAGACCTGGCCGATGAGGCCGACCCAAACTCTGTAAACGACTAAGGAACAGTAAAAAATAAGTTGGTACGACTTCAACGAGCTGAGTATTTGGCCACAACGACCTGAAAAGGAAGGAACAAGTCAAACCATACAGATAAAATTGTACCAACTTTTTTTTACCATTACTAATCAGCAAAAATCATTGATGGACTATAAACTGACAGATTTTCTCCCCACCACAAAGAAGGAATGCGAACTGAGAGGATGGGACCAACTGGACGTGATACTCTTCTCGGGCGACGCCTACGTAGACCATCCTTCCTTCGGTCCCGCCATTCTCGGCAGAGTGCTGGAGGCCAACGGATACAAGGTGGCCATCGTGCCGCAACCCGACTGGCACGGAGACTTCCGCGACTTCAAGAAGCTGGGCAGGCCAAGGCTGTTCTTCGGCGTATCTCCAGGGGCGATGGACTCGATGGTGAACCGCTACACTGCCAACCGCCGCACGAGAAGTGAAGATGCCTTCAGCCCCGACTCGCGCCACGACATGCGTCCCGACTACCCCTCCATCGTGTACACCCAGATACTGAAAAAGCTCTATCCCGACGTGCCAGTGGCCTTGGGCGGCATCGAGGCCTCCCTACGCCGCATCAGCCACTACGACTACTGGAAGAACGAACTGCGCAAGTGCATTCTCTGCGACTCGGGCGCCGACCTCATCCTCTACGGCATGGGTGAGCGATCCATCGTGGAATTGGCCAACGCCTTCGCCCAGGGCAAGACGCTGAACGAGATTCACAAGATGCCACAGACCGCATTCCTCTGCAAGGAGAGCGAGATACCTGGCGGATACAAGGACGACGACATCATCCTCCACAGCCACGAGGAATGCCTGCGCAACAAGAAAGGACAGGCAGAGAACGTGAGACACCTTGAGGAAGAGGCCAACAAAGTGCACGCCCAGCGAATGATACAAGGCGTAGACGGAAAATTTGTGGTAGTGAACCCTCCCTTCCCACTGATGACCACAGAGGAGCTAGACGCAGCCTTCGACCTGCCCTATACCCGTCTGCCCCACCCCAAATACAAGGGCAAGACCATCCCTGCCTACGAGATGATCAAGTTCTCCATCAATATGCACCGTGGCTGTTTCGGCGGTTGCTCCTTCTGCACCATCTCAGCCCACCAGGGCAAGTTTGTGGTTTGCCGCAGCAAGGAAAGCATACTGAAAGAAGTGAAGAAAGTAATTCAAATGCCCGACTTCAAGGGCTATCTGAGCGACCTTGGCGGCCCATCGGCCAATATGTACGGAATGCACGGCAAGAACCTTAAGGCTTGTGAGCACTGCAAGCGCCCCTCTTGTGTCAATCCCCAGATTTGTCCAAACCTCAATGTAGACCACAGCAAGTTGCTGGAAATCTATCGTGCAGTCGATGCCTTGCCCGGCATCAAGAAGAGTTTTATCGGAAGCGGCGTGCGCTACGACCTGATTCTGCACAAGAATAAGGACGAGAATCTCAACAAGATTTCTATGGAATATGCGCGCGAACTGATCACCAAGCATGTGAGCGGCCGTCTGAAAGTAGCCCCGGAGCACACCAGTCCCGAGGTACTGAAGTTCATGCGCAAGCCCTCGTTCGACCTCTTCTATGAGTTCAAGCGTCTCTTCGACAAGATCAACAAGGAGGAAGGGCTCAACCAGCAAATCATTCCATACTTCATCAGTTCGCACCCCAGCTGCCACGAAGAAGACATGGCCGAGCTGGCGGTAATCACAAAGAACCTCGACTTCCATCTGGAACAGGTGCAGGACTTCACCCCTACCCCCATGACCATCTCCACAGAAACCTGGTACACAGGCTACGATCCCTACACCCTGGAACCCGTATTCTCGGCCAAGACCCCAAAGGAGAAGCTAGCCCAGCGCATGTTCTTCTTCTGGTACAAGCCCGAGGAGCGCCGAGCCATCGAGACAGAACTGCGCCGCATAGGAAGGGCCGATCTCATCGCCAAACTCTATGACAAGCCGATTGGCCATCGCTACAAGGGCAACGCCAAGTACGACGAAAAGGCCATCGGCTCCACCTACGACAACCCTGGTGTAAGCAGCAAGGGCTATGGCAACGTGGGATGTTACGACGACAAGAAGTATCTGAACAATGGCCGTCCCTTGAAAAACAGCTACAGGCAGGAGGAACAAGCTGCTGGAGCAGGATTCTTCAAAGGGAAGAAAAAGAAAAGCTTCAACCCCAACTTCGACAACAACAACCACGCAAGAAGAGGCTTCGAGGCCGGGGACAACGGCAGGGACTTCAGAGAAAAAGGCCGGAACAATAGGAATTACAGAGAGAACAACAAAGACTACAAAGAGAACAACAGGAATTACAAGGACTCTGGCAGAAACAACAAGGGCAAGAAACGATAAGAAAAAGAACAACTATTTACCCAGAAATTTCTTGTTAATATACCCATTGAGAGCATCCCGATAGCTGTCCCCTATCGGGATTTCTTCATTGGCCTCCAGCACCACCTTGGCACGGTTGATTTCTACAATGTGATGGAGATTGATGATGAACGACTTGTGGATGCGCATAAACTCGCCCACTGGGAGACGCTCCTCCATCTTCTTCATGCTGAGCAACGCCACCACGGGCTTCTGGCCGGCAAGATGAATACGGAGATACTCCGACATTCCCTCCACATAGACTATGTCGCGGATGGGGATACGAACCACCTTATACTCCGTCTTGAGGAAGAGAGCCTCGTCCTCGTCGACTGAGGAAACACTAGCCGAGTAAAGCAACTCGTACTGGCGTTTCACCTTGTCGGCAGCCCGAAGCACATCGCCCATACCGAAGGGTTTGAGCAGGTAGTCGATGGCATCCACCTTGTAACCCTCCACGGCATACTCCTGATAGGCGGTGGTGAAGACCACAAGTGGCGGATGCTGCAACGACTTCACGAAGTCGAGACCGTTGAGGTCGGGCATGTTGATGTCAATGAAGATGGCATCAATATCCTTTTCGTCGAGTGCCTTCATCGCATCGAGCGCACTCTGGCAAACATCCACCAACTCGAAGAAAGGCACTTTCTTCAAATATGCAGCCAACTGGCGCAGAGCCAGCGGTTCGTCATCTATAGCTAAAATTTTAATCATATCTTTTAAGGAGTTAAGGAGTTAAGACAAATGCTTTTTTAACAGATCACTTTTCAATCGGCGAGCTTGCCAGGCAGGCGCAAAAGCAACCTGTATTCCTCCTCGTTGGAATTCACACTCAACTCATAGTCGTCGCCATATATCAGCTGAAGGCGCTTCTTGGCGTTAGAGAGCCCCACGCCCCCATGTCCTTCCTCTTTCTCGGGCTTCCGGCTGTTGCAGCAACTGAATGAAATCTCACGTGTGGTCTCGTCGACGTTCACGCTCACCTCGATAAAAGAATCCTTCTGATAGCTCACTCCGTGCTTGAAGGCATTCTCCACAAAGGTGGTGAAGAGGAGCGACGGCACCAGCACGTCGGGCACGCTCTGGGGGAGCGACACGGAAATGCGCACCTTGTCGGTGTAGCGGATGCGCATCAAGTCTACGTAGTGACCGATGAAGTCCAACTCTTTCTGCAAGGGTGCCATCGTCTTGTTGCCCTCATAGAGCACGTAGCGCATCAACTTGGAGAGCACCTCGATGGTGTATTTGGCCTGCTCGGGGTCGATATCGACAAGGGCATGGATGTTGTTGAGCGTATTCATGAAGAAGTGGGGGTTGATCTGATACTTCAAGTATTCCAACTGCCGGTTGAGATTCTCACGCTCCAATTCTTTGATGCGCTTCTTGTCGTCGAGCGACTTGAAGAAATACTTGATGCCGACATTCACCCCCAACAACAAGACCACGATGATGAAAGCCACCGTGTCCTGTCCGCCGAAGGCTCGGGGAGGTTCGGGTTTCTTCTCGTGTGTGCGGTCGAATTTGCCTGCATCCGGAGGGGGTTGTCCCGGACCTGCAGCCTCGTTCGAAGAATGTAGAAAGTCACCTTCTTTGTCGGCAAGCTCATGCGGAGCTGCCTTGGGCATATGCTCCATCCCATGGGGGGCTGCATCGGGTTTGGGAGCCATCTCATGCAGGGGTGTCTTTGCTGTAGCTGTTGCCTCCGCCACAGGTCTGCGCCTATCGTCTTTTCTCGGTTCGGGCTGATGCGGTCGCAAGTTGAGTTGGTAGAAAGCGAAAGCCGCCAACAGAAGCACCAGCGAGATGCCGTAAGCCCAGCGACGGTTGCCATAGACGAGCAACGGTGCCAACAGAAAGTTGTGGACAACGAAAGCTACGAAAAACATAGCCAGCAACTGCCAGGCATCATACACGCCCTGCCAGTCCAATTCGGCAGACTGGGCCGTATCGGTGATGAGCATACTCGCCACAGGCACTGCGAACAACACCGCCCACAGCCCTGCGTATAGGATGATTTCCATTTTCTTCTGCCCTCTTGCCATAAGTTGCTTATACGTTATAGTCATTCAATATCTGTATTTATAACGTTAAAGGTAATAGTTTATTGTATAGTACACCTAAAATTTATAGGTGTACCCTACGCCCAGCACATGAGTGTCGAGGTCATCGTCCTCGTCACCTTTCAAGTCTTGATAGCGATAGTAGAGCTTGAGGTCGTGGTGCTTGGCCAGTTGGATGTTGGAGCCCAGGGTGTATCTCGTTTTCTTAAGCCCCCCTTCTCCATGATATAGCTCCACGTTTCCAAAGGGGGTGAACGGCGTATGTTTCAGGCGGTAGTTGAGCTGAAAGCGTGAACGCAACAGATGCAGGCTCTTGCTCTTCACGTCCTCCCACTCCTCGGTGTCGGTGTCATACTTCTTGCCCGTAGCCTTGGGGCGGTAGGTGTATTGGTACATTTCCCTCAGCGAGAGGTTGAGGGCTCCTAGGCTATAACTGCCCGTGACACCGAACAGGAAACGGTGGCGCGGCCACCAGTAGGCAGGCGTAATCTTGTTGACGCTGCCGTCCTTGTGATAGGTCTGCGTGCCTCCACGATGGTTGTAGAGCAGGTTGTAACCAGCCGTGACTTTCAAGAACTTGAAAGGTTTGTAGTCTGCTTCCACGCCGAGACTATACCTGTCCATCTCCTTGGAATTGTTGCGCGTCCTTGCGCCCAGCTCGCCTCCGACGGTCCATTGCTTGGAGAGTTTCTTCTCCACTCCGGCATCCATCCATACTCCGAAGTCGGAGCTACTCTGTGCCTTCGTCTCCGGCACCAGGCATGGCATCATCAGAGCCATCGAGATGATTGTAAAATATCTTTTCATTGTCCTGCCTATTTCTAATTTCTAAATTCCATTCCTAATTCAAATACTCCTCTTGGTGTAGCTTCATCTGCGAGTCGATGGAGCTGGAATTCTGCGAAGAATAATAGATTTTGATTACGCTCATGTCGCGCAGGAAGTCAATGCCTCCTATCTCCACCCTCACGATGTCGAGTCCTGTGCGTGCCCTCAAGTCGGCCAGGAGTTCTTCGTGACGCTCTGGCTTGATCAGCTCGATGCGGTCGTATTGCACCATCTTCACCGCCAGACTGCCCCTCACCCTGATGTGCTCAAAGATGTAAGTGGTCAACAGGAAGAGAATGTTCACCGCCAGCAACGGTGCCCACCCCATGGAGGTGCTCAGTCCGTTGATTACCGAGATGGAGATAATCATAAAGAGATAGGTCATCTCCCTTACGGGCATCTGCTCCGTGCGGTAGCGTATGATGCCGAAGAGGGCGAAAAGCCCCAAGGCAAACTCTATCTTGAGATGCACGCCGCCAAGAAGATGGATGAGCAGGAACACACTGCTCCCGATGAGCATGAATGTGAAATAGTATTCGCGCCGGCGACTTTTGGGAAAGTACAGGCAATGGGTGAGTACCCATACTATCAGTGTACTGAAAACAAACCGGGCGATGGTAGGCAAGAATGCCATGATGTCTGTCAAATTGTTCATAAGACTGGGATTGTTAATGGATTTTCTTTGGGGATTTTTTAATTCTGATTAATTGGCTGCCGACAGCTTCATGAGTTTGTGAAGCCTGGGCTTCATGCGGTTGATGCGGAGCGAGGGGTCGGTGAGTGCCTCGCCGATGCAATATTTGCTGAATCCGCTCGGTTGGATTCTCAGTTGGCGGAGCATCCCGAGGATGGGCGATGGCTGCAATCCGTCGCGCTTCAGCTCGATGATGGCCAGGTGCGGAAGGGAGCACTTCATGTCCGTAGTGAGATTGAGAAATTCCAGGTCGGTGTCGATAGTGAGCCGCTCTGTCTTGGCCTTGTTCACAAGGGTGATTCTGTGGAAATTGTTCTCTATCTTTTGCTCCAGGAGGAGAGGGTCCAGATGCAAATTCTTACGCAGGAAGCCAAGGGGAGTCTGCCCTTGGAGAGCAAAGTTGGAAACAGACTGGGCCTCAACACCGTCGATGGCGATGCGGCTCTTGTGGGTTTTGCCATGGTTGTCCTTCGTTTTCACCTCCAGAAAACTCATGCAGCTGTCCACATAGGAGCGCACCCGCACCTTCTGCCTGCCGGTGTGCCCGTCGTGGTGGGCATTGTAGAAAGCGAAGTCCTTCGAGTCGTAGTAGGTGGTGGCATAGCTCATGTTGCGCTTGCCGTCTATCTCCTGCACCCGGTACTCACTACCTGCCATCGACAGAAGCTGCATCAGCTTGTCGATGGTGGTAACAAACTTGGTGTCGGTCCTGTTCATCAGTTTGATTCCGCCCATCTCGCTGAGCGAGATGGGCTGGAACTTTTGGATTAACGCATTCATAGTCATGTCAAAAACAACTTTTTTACGTTAAAAATAAACTTACAAATAATATATGAAAAATACTCTCTTAAGAGCATGGGATGATACCTTTTTAGTGTCCGCCACCAGGCTGGCCGCCGCCTCCGGGCTGACCACCGCCACCAGGCTGGCCGCCTCCATTCATGCCACCACTATAATTATAGGTAGTGATCATTGACGAGAGGGCCATCGTGGCTAAAGAGGAGCCACCGCTCACAGTGGCATCCGTAGTGTAGCCACAGAAGTCAGTACCACCGCTCACAGTGGCTCCAGACGAGAAGATATAAGAGTTTCCTTTTGTCATTTTTGGGGAGCTCACCACCAAGGTGTACCCCTGTTGCGTATAGTCGCGTGGCACCTTAAACGTAAGCAGGTTGGTGCCGCTCTCGTTGGCCACCGTGATGTATTGTCCGCTGGAGATGCTGCTGCCGCCGAGGATAGCCACGGGCTGGGTGGTGACGCTGGCAGTAGGGGTAGACGTGGTGCCGCCGATACCAATCAGCGTGCCACCAGAGACTGTAAACGTATTTTCGTCGCAGTCAAAGCCAGCCTCGGGCACGGTGGTACCGCAGGCTATCACCACACCTCCGCTCACAGCAAGGGTGGAGTTGGAGTCAATGCCATCGTTGTTGGTACCCATGGCAAACACGTTGCCGCCGGAGATGGTCAGTGCCTTCGAAGAGTTAATGGCGTCGTCGTAGCAGTAGGACATAATGTTTCCGCCCGAGATGTCGAGGGTCGACTTGCTCTCGATTCCTTCCGAACCTTCACCGCCCGTGCAGCGCACCATGATGGTACCGCCCTTCAGATACATCGCCTCGTCGCTCTTGATACCCTTGGCCGAGGTGTCGAGGTTGCCATAAGTATATTGCCTGCCAGTGGTAATCACCTTGATAGTTCCGTCGTTCACGGTCAGGGTCTGGTCGGTGCTGATACCCTTGCCGCCAGCTCCGGTGCTCTTGCAATAGAGCGCTCCGCCGTTCATCACGAAGATGCTGTCGGCCTTCACGCCAGCGCATCCGCTCACGTCGTTCTCGTCGGAGTCATATTCGCCAGTGCCGGTGGTCAGAGCCGTGGTTCTTCCTCCGTCTATCTGCACCAGTCCGTCGCTGCTCAGTCCCTTGCTGGCCGCAGCCGAGGCCTCCACGTTGATCACTCCACCTTTTATATATATGGCATCGTTGCCCTTGATGGCGTTGCCAGCCGTGGCCTTCACATAAATGTTGTTGCCAGGGCGGAACATCACGTAGTCGTCGCTCCGTATGCCCGCCTTGCAGTTGCCGTAGACATCGAGCGTACCCTTACCCGAGAAGAGCATCTTGCCTTCGCCGAAGAAGCAGGCTTTCATATCCTCGTCGTCGGTGGCATCAGTATACTTGGTGCCGTCGGTAAGAGTGTTGGCAGTTCCGTCGGCAAGCACAATATAGGCTCGCTTCTTACTTTGCAGATTGATGGCAGCACCATCGGGATTGGTGATAGTCACACCGTTGAGCTTCAGCTCATACTTCTTGTCGCTATAGATTTTGAGGAATCCATCCGTGGTGGTTCCGCTCACTGTATAGCATACGTTCTTTACCGAAGACTTGACAACGACATCAGCCCCGTTGATGGTGACGGTTACGCCGTCCACACTTCCCGAGGTGCTCGCCTTATCACCATCGAAGGTAATATCAATGTTACTCGAAAAGGTGTTGTTCTCGATGTAGTCTTCCGCCAGGTCACCGTCCGTGGGGATAGTCTCCGTCTCGGATAGCGCCGTCTTGTCGATAGCGATGTCGAAAGAGGTGAGATCGCCGAGCGAACTGTCATAGGTAACACCGCCGCCCGAAGAACCTCCGCCTCCAGAGTTGCCTCCGTTGTCGGTATTTGTACCATTCTCCTGCCCGTTGGTTTCAAAGTCAGAATCGGCCGAGCATCCCGTTGTCAAAGCCATGGCGGCCAACAGCATCGCCACGCTCATCATCTTTTTGGTCATGTCTTTCGTTCCCATAAGCCATTACATTAGTTATTTGATCCATATTTTTATTTTCTGGTGCAAAGGTAATGCAAATGCGCCAACCATGCAACTTAATTCAACGAACAGCCCATTTGTATCAACGAATCGGAGAAGCGAGGAAAGAAAAAGATAGAAAACATTGCACATTTCAAATAATTATGCTAATTTTGCACGGCAAATCATGAACAGAAACAATTACATTATATATATCCTCAAATCCGCAACTCCCTAGGTCAAGGAGATTTTGCCTGCAAAAGAAGGAATC
>CAVGLH010000042.1:0-19212 GCA_963630065.1 Bacteroides fragilis
CTCCAAGCACATGCTGCGTAAAGTCCATGCACTCCCGATGCAGACGGCAATCGCCACAGTCTGCACATCCCTCGTCACAATAATGGCTTTCTCCCAATATCATGATTCGCTTGCCAAAAATGCCTCCGCTGGCATAATCCTTGCCAACGAAAGGCTGAAAGAAGATACTATTCATACATTCCTCTAACCATAATTCTTCCGTTTTAACTCTACTCATATTGTAAACTTTATATTTAGCAATTACAAATATAATCAAACATTTCGAAACCACCAAGGAATCAAGGAAACTTTATCTGTACGATAGGAAAAATTCCAAATATACTTAACCAGAAATATAATGAAGCAAAAAGATGAATTACTTAATTATAATTTAGGTTAAGTTTGAATCTATCCTTAAACACAGCTTGCTCCCTCTGTGGAATTTGCAATTGTATAGCCAAGGGTTCCCAATTGCTTACGGCAGCTTGTACATCCTTGATGATGTCTTGGGCTACTTTCTGATTGAGCATGTAATCCTCACAAGACTCTAACAAGATTTTGATGTCTGCTTTATTGGACCTTGCATTGATTAGCAAGCTCTGGTATTCATTGTTGGTTGGATTCATGTCATAGGCAGGAGATAGCGTCCATCCTTTTGGCATCAGCAAGAATCCATGGTTACGGAAATGGTCGTCAGAGTTTCCAATACAGATGTTGAAAGCTACCCTTCGGTAGAGTTCTTGCAAATTCTTCTCCACGTCACAGCAACCTTGCAGGATGAAATCCACGATGTCCAGATAGCCATAGCCTCCTTGCGCATTGTCCCCATCCTTCAATCCAAGCAATGACATGGAAGAGGCAAAGTGAATTCTCTTTCCATCATCAGTTCGGTCAAAGCGTTTGGACAGGAGCGTATGGTATTTGCCCAAACCACCCAACACCCGAGTTTCAGCCACTTGGATGCCGGCGTTCTTGGCCAACAGATGGGAGAAATGTTCCCATAGCCCAGCATCATAGTCATCCTTCCGAGATGGGAACTTGGCGATGCAGAGCTTACCCTCCTCATCCAATACACCTGCCTTTGGCCTGGCTCCACCAAGCGATGTTCCCGGTTGTATCAACTGAGCTATCCACTTCTTCTCAGGCAAGATGTTGTCTTCCTCACATTTTTCCACCTCTTGGCTGGCATAGACAAGTTCCCTTATCTCTGCCAATGGGGGAATCTTTAGCGAAGAAGATACATTGATAAACTCACCGTTTAGCTCTTTCTTAAACCTGAATCCTCCCATCCTGGAGAAATCATCTATGCCCACCAGATAGTCGAAGGACGACAGATTCCTTGGCGGTCTTTTCTCTTCCTCGGCCTGCAATTGCTCCCTTCTCTTTAGAAGAGTCCTTCCCCACCTGTCAGGCAAGGCATCGGAAAAACATCCAAAAATGTCATTGCCTGGCTGGGTGTATTGCAAGCCGGGATAGTTGTTGATGTCATCCGAGAGCTTGATTCCTGCATGAACATTGAGCCAATTGTTGTCAAACTTGAAGGCATAACTATCCGAGCCGCGCAACTTTTCGTAGCACAGCTCACCAATCAGTTCGGGCTCATGAAGCCAACTGAAATCTCCAAAGACAAATAATTTCTCCATATTTTCTTTTATTCTTTCTTGGTTGCCCTTTGACGGTGTTTAAGCCCCATATCCTGTAATGACCTTCCGAGCTTGTCATCCTTGGCAAGGAGCAGGATGTCATCATCCAGTTGAAGGGCAAACAGTACACGAAGGTAGATGCCTATTGACACAGTAGGCAAGCCCTTTTCCACCTTGCACAAGGTTACCTCCGAGCAAGTGGCTCTTTCTGCCACCTGCGCCATGCTTAGATTCCGGCGCAATCTAGCCAGCTTGATTTGTTCGCCCACGATAGCCATCTTTTGCAATAACTTCCTGGGAAGTTTGTTTGCCATTGTATTCTTTGTCATGCTTCTATCCTTTATATCCTTAATTATACTGTGCAAATTTATGAAAAATACTTCATTATATGATGTGTTATAATGGATAATTAGGAAAGATTAAGATAGCTATATGGTAATCGTGCCATTAGGATTAGGCAGAACATCTTCGATTTTATCTACAGATATAGCTTCATTCTCCACTATAGCTTCAGCATGAGCTATCCTCTCATTATCTTGCGAACCCAATGCATAACCTTGTATTTCAACGGCTCTAATGGGTAAGGAGCAGGATCAATCATCGCACCAGGAATAAGCCATACTCTTGTATGCATACTCCCACACTTCGGACATTTCATAGGCATTGAATAAATCGTTGCATTGTCTTCAATGTCCAGCCCTTTGAACGTGTGCCCGCAATCTTTGCAGACAAATGTTGTTGTTCCTCTAAGCATAATCTTTCGTTTTTAATGTTTGACGGTGCAAAGGTAAGGAACGGCTGTGCCAAAAGATGACACAGCCAAAAGTTATTCGACCTGTACGGTTGTTTTTTCGGACACAGAAAGCGCGGATTCACTCGGAACATTCCTCTTGAGTGGTACGGCGAGGGCGCCGTACCTCCTATGATTACCTTTTCTGGCAGCCACGGCTAACTGTAGGAGGTACAGCGCCCTCGCTGTACCACTCAAGCGAGAATTTTATCACTAAGTGATTTTTCTTAAGTGCGCCTTGAAATCCAACCGTACAGGTGGAAGTTATTTTCCCCCTTTTCTATAAAAGAGATGCCTCCACCTCGATTCCTGTCGGTACAAACGAGATGTTTTTCAGAGCCAACTTGTCGAAGACTTTTGCCAGTTTGTCAATGTCACCAAGAGCAATCTTGATGACGTTGCCGGAAAGAGCTTGTACGAAGTCCGTCTTTTCTGGGACAAGTCTTTTTACAAAGGTCAATGCCGGACCTACCAACAAGTCGATCCCCATCTTGCCATTGTAAGCCAGAAACAAGTCTGTACCCTCTATTTTCTTCACGGCAAGTTGGATGCCTATCTGCTTGGTGAATCCCAAGACTTTAACCGGTACAGAGATTTCCACAGTTGAGCCATCCACATAAGCCAGCTTTACTGTTTTATGGAAATGGCCCAGCAGATAATCTTGTAGTTCTGTGAATGATAGTGATGCTTTCATATACTTCTTTTTTAATACATTACCGCTTTACGTCGTAAGCCATTAAATGTCAAACGTGCTATGATTCTCTATCGCGTTTCTAACACCCTTTATGTCTGCCAAGGCTTTGAAAGGACTCGATGTCGCCAAATCCGTTATGGCATTCAGCGACACAGCCAAAGCCTGAACATCACCCTTTTCTAGACATTTGTCAACGACCTCAAAATGCTTTGCAAAGAGCATACGCCGCTCATCAAACGACTTGTCCAAGTAATCCTGCAGGAACATTCTCACAGAATCTATCTGATGTATCGCCACTTGTGCGTTAGCCCTAATTGCAGCTCGCTTGGTCTTTTGTTCTTCGCAAAACTTAGCAACATCAGCAGACTTATCTACAAAGAATCTTGTCAGTTCCAACATTTGGGCTGGTCCAGGCTTTCCGCTCTTGACATCAAACATCTTTTTCTGGATTGAAGAAGTGAGATTATTAATAAATTCATAATCTTCATCAGAATTGTTCCTATATACACTAACATTCTTAGAATCTTGCTTATCAGGCAACAACTCATAAGAGTCATAATTCTCTTTTGGATGATTACTGATACTATGCTGCTTTCTACTTCTAACCTCAGCAAACATATTTCTAAACAGTTTGATATAATCAGCTCCTTCTTTTTGTCCTATTGCTATCAAACATTTTTCAATGTCGTCCAACTTGTCATCTTCAAGCCAATCAATCAACTCCGCCAACATGTTGTCGTAATTGTTCGACGAAGAGGCCGCTTGAGCCAAAGAGTGGGCTATTGGTCCTTTCATTTGATTAGACACATATGTGTTATCTACAGGAGTTCCTTCTAGTTCACAATTTACCAGATAAGATACAAGGTTGCTAATACGACTTGCCAACTCATTGCCATATTCCGGAGCCACTTGATATTTTGCACAAATGTCACCGACAAAACTTGCCGCCTTTTCAGCGGCCATGCGGTTTACGGCCTTCTTTCCAAAGACGTTCCATGCCACTTTTACATAATCTATGACCGACTTTCCCATATTACAAGTTTCTGTTAAGCACTTTTCGTGTATTTTCTAATGTTACAACAGTCTCGTTGCTAAGCGCACCATTTTCATCCAGCAATGGAACTCGTGCCACTTCACTTAATGATTTCACCAACAAAGAAGTTTCACTAAATGTTTGCAAATAATACTCATCATCTTTTTGGAAATCATAAATCAAAGGTTCCAAGTAAAGAAGTTTTTCTTCTATCCTTTCACCCAATTTCTTCATGACCGACTCCAACTCCATTGCTCTTTGGTTGATTGCTTCCATAGCCAACCAACCCAACTTCGCCTTAGCTCTGGCTTTTCTGACTTCTTCCAAATAAGCTGTGGCTTCCGTATATTTTTTTGAATAATAAGCAGAAGCAATAAGACCTGCTGCCGCCAAAGCAAAAACTCCTGTTGTAGTAGCAGTTATTGTGCCAAGCACAACAGAGCCAGCAGCCATTCCGCCTCCGCCTGCTGCCAAAGAGCCTCCTCCGAGCCATGCTAAAGTTGCGTTCGTAGCAGCAGCTCCAGAAAGGGAACTAATTGCAGTTCCAGTGCTTGCTGCAGCAAAGGTTCCTACAGCCCAAGTTGTGGCCGTTGGTACACCACATAACGCAATAGCTGCAGCTCCAGAAGAAGCAATTGCCATTTTTCCTGCTGTAGAGGCGTTCATCTCTATTGTCTCTAAAGCCTCTAAGTCCAATTTATCAAGTCCAATCTTACCACCTATTTCATATTCCTTGTCCTTGTAATCATTCCCCATAATCTTTATATAATTCAAAAATGGAGAAACACAAGTCTTCAAAAGTTCCAGTTTCGTTTTACCAAAATCCGACAATATCCGATTAGACTCTTCCCTTCTTCTCTTGTTTTCTTCCTCGATGTTAGCAACCATCCTGTCTGCAAGTTCTTTTGCCTCTTTTGCTTTTTTACGAGATTCATATGCCTCATAGCCACTTACAGATCGGGCCATTTTGCCAGCACCTTTCGCTATTTTTCCTGCTCCCTTTGCAATAGAATTTGCGCTATCAACCACTTCGTTGAAGGTATCCTCAATACAATCTCCAAGAAAAGAGTTCGTTGCATCAATAGCCTTATCGGCATGCTTTGCAATGTCGCCAATGACAGTGCCCTTCATTGATTTTGAAATAGACTTCAATATTCCCATATCAATATTGCTTTTTAAGTTTCACATTGCCATCCAAAGAATATACGGTATATTCTCCTTGAAGCTTTCCATTCTTGTAACTCCCTTGTATGTAAGGATTCCCATTTTTGAAGTAAACAGTAAACGGACCATCTGGAATATCATTGACCTTTATCTGCTCCTTATTTGTTTCTCCTGTAGGATAATACACGAAGCATTCGGCTACTTTCTCCTTGTCTTGAAATTCGCCCTTGCATGCTACCTTTCCATCTTCAGAATACTCAACAAATGGTCCTGTCTTCTCGCCACGAATCCACATAACTTCAGACTTAACCTGTTGATTGGGATAGTACAGAACTTCTTGTCCGTTCATCACTCCGTTTATTGTGGTGTAAGTACGACTTACGGACTTATCCTCATAATACTCTGTATGTTTGATTGGAACAAACTTTCTTCTATAGTATCCAAAATAGAAGCTCAACAACGCCACACATATTAGTGAGACGATACTTATTGAAATTATCAGTGTATTCATATAACTCTTTTTATAATTCCATACTATTTTTAAAATCGATTATTGAGCCCACTTGAAAAAGTCATATATAAACAACAACTTCGTTTGAGACACAATGACAGGAAACTCAATTTGATTCAAAGAATTTAATCTAGCATCATTTATTCTGTTTGGTCTTTAACCTGAATTATTCATAGGCATAAAAAAAAAGCTGAATTTCTTGCATAATCCAAGAAAAAGTATTATCTTTGAAGTCACTAATAATCAATATAATACATTCAGCTTCTATGCGCAAAATTAATAAAAATATTTGGAATGCCCAAACAGAAAGTGAAATTTTCAAGTTTCAACAGGCAAAAAAGTCTGTTGAATGCAGTTTTACTGCCCCAGATTTGTCCTCAAATGGCGGTTTGCTTTTTTTGAGTGAGGTAGACTCCCAGTGTGGCTTCCTAGACAAATTCGCATCTTTAATAAAAGAGTGGCGCAATGAGGATCTTCTTGTCCATGACCTTCGTACACTTGTTAAGCAACGTGTGATGCAGATAGCAGCAGGCTTTGAGGATGCAGATGATTGTGACAGCCTTAGAAATGACAAGGCATTGAAAATGTCGGTAGGCCGTACTCCTGACGGGCTGGACCTTGCCTCCCAGCCAACGATGACCCGATTGGAAAACCATGTTGGTCACAAGGAGCTATATGCAATAGGCGATTTGTTTATAGACAACTTTCTGGATTCCTACGAGTCCGCTCCGGGTTCCATCATCATCGACCTTGACGACACCAATGCCAACACGTATGGTGCGCAACAGCTCACGCTTTTCAACAACTACTACGGAGAATACTGCTATATGCCACTGCTGGCATTCGATGCGGCGACAGGACGGCTCATTCTTCCAATGCTTCGTCCTGGCAGAGTCAACAAACGCCTGAATGTATGCGGATTGATGAAACGCCTGGTAACAAAGATACGCAAGCGTTGGCCAAGAACCAAGATAATCATCAGGGGTGACGGCCAATTCTGTAGCCACCATTTCATGACATGGGCTGGCAAGCAGAAGGACGTGAAGTTCATTACAGGAATGACTGCGAACTCTGTTTTATACACGAAGGTTGCAAAATTAATTGAGCATGCGGAATGTCTATACAAAAAGGAAGGCAAGGACGTTAAACTGTACACACGCTTTTGGTACAAGGCTAGCACATGGGACACAGGACATTTTGTGATAGCAAAGGTTGAGCATACGAATATGGGGAGCAATGTACGCTTCATAGTGACAAACCTAACCAATGCAACAGCAAAGGAATTATATGAGACTGGATACTGCAAGCGTGGCGTTTGTGAATTGTACATCAAGGAATTGAAGACCTACCTTAAGGCAGACCGAATGTCGTGTAGCAGTTTCTGGGCTAATCAGTTTAGGCTGTTCTTGCATTCTGCAGCATATGTACTCTTATTACAGGCAAAGCAGCTTTTGTTCTCCGGGACAGACTTGGAAGGTGTTTCCATTCTGACATTCCGGGAGCGTGTCATCCTTTCCGCCGTAAGAATAACGGAAATGAAGACTAAAATCAAGGTGGAGTTCCAAAACGACCATGCCATGAGGGCAGAGATGGAGCAGGCCATGCGGATTGCCGTCGGCTGGCAAAATGATGCAGCCGCCTAGCCACACATATTAATGTAGGTAATATTTTTGCAAAAACAAGAACTGAGGGAATTCCTATTTTGGCATTCCTTGGGCGATTACGCTCTGTTTCATTTCAAAAACCAAAATTTATCGACATATACAGCTATGATATTCCCAATGTTAGATAAATCCGCCGTTTTTAACAAGGAACATGTTAAACTCTCTATCGTTTTTGGCAACACGGCTCTATCTTGAAGTAAAAAAAATCGTGTTAGAATGCTCTAAATTGAGAGGCTATGAATAATTCAGGTTAAAGCATTCAAGATATCCTCTTATCGCCCATAATTAACAAAGCTCTATCCAAAATTAATCTCCAATGTTTTGCTTATCGTATGCACATGATTGTGTTCACGAGAGAAATCCAAGTTGTTGCTAAACATTTTGTAATCAATACCAGCAGCAATGCGTAAAGCACTAGCAATCTCACTACAATATTCTACTTCATACTTTTCACTACCGCTAATCTTACCATCCGACTTCAAACGTTCACACAAAGAATGCAACTGGGTATCAGCAGCCAAGCCATGATTTTTTATAAATGCAAGGACTTCTTCATAACTCTTAGGTTGTCTGTTAGAATCATGGCTCTCTATACAAGATTTCATATCAATAGAAATATCATTAACAAATTTACCATTGATTTCGGCCTTGGCCATTTTTACCCCCATGCTGCCATTTGCTTCATAACGATGAGTATCCTTGTCATGAACACTTTCTTTCATAACAATATCTTTTGCACCCATTTTCACGAGAGCTTCTTTTATTGCATAACTTTTTGCTTGCACGAAAGTATTCAACAAGTCCGAATTTTTTATAGAAATATAGCAATTGTCATAAGGATTCAAAACATAAACATCCTCTCCATTACCAAGTGGTCGATCGGACAGACTTATATCTTTCTTCCCTAAAGTCATTACGTCACTAAGAGGAAACACAGACAAATTGTGTAAAGCTATAGCCTTATTCAAATCTGGGTAATATCCTTTATCTATGCCGTAAGACAAATCATCATCGGCAATTATCAACAATTCTGACTTCTGTTCCATAAATTCATAACATTAAAATCAATATTATTACAAGTAAAGCTACTAGCGCTGCAATAGCAAAAGCTTTAATTAGATTACTTTTTTTTTTCTCCAAACATTTCAAAGTATCGTCTGACAATTCTTGATGTACAACTTGCAGCACGCTTTTTAAAGCCTCCAAATAGTCATCACACTTAGCAGACAAGAACATAAAAGACAATGTACGTCCACACTCATCAACCGCTTTAAAGGTTCCTTTTACAAAGAACACTGTAGCATTCTTTGATAATCGAACTATGCCACACCAAGGTAAGTCATGCTTGATACATTCGTCTGAAGCCCTTTTCAAATAATCAAAAGCTTCATCTCTTTGATAACCAGACATTATTACACCATCTTGACATATAACATCTGGAACGCCAAATTTCTCCGGCTGATACCATAAAATTGTCTTCATATCTATTTCTCTAACGTTATTTCTCTCTTTATTTCATTAATATAAAAGTTATCAAGCAAGTTGGCCACCATTATATGATTGGTATCTATATTTAATTTACAGCCCATTATCTTTTTTTCTGTCAAGATATTCAAGACATCATTTATAGCCTCCTCTCTCACAACCATATATCCAGGATTATCCTTTCTCTTCTTGTATTCTTCCTCATATTGATCGAAATGAGTAGCTATGATTTTGAAACCACAGTTATTTAACTTTTTATCCTTTATGCATTTTGAAACCAGCTGTAAACGAGCCCTTATTTCTTGCTTTGCTTCTTGCAGTTTTGTTAAATCTACCAAGAAGTAGATGAATGTATCATTTTCTTTTATCAGTTCATCATAATATCTTACCATCGTATCACTTCCACCTATATCTTTTGTAGCAAGCACCTTAACTTCATGTGAATCAACCTTAATCGTAAAGCTTTCAACATAAGAGACTCCTGTTGTAGGATTATACATATAACCAACCGCACGATTTCTTAACTGATTCCACAAAGTAGTCTTGCCTGACATTGAGGATCCTAAAATTACAATTCGTTTGGTCTTTTGATTAGGAGAACTTGCCAATCCTATCAAAAGGGCAATTAAGCCGCCAAATAATATAGCAAGTGGCAACAACGGCCACATCGCCTTAATCACTAAAAACTCATTCATATACCTCTTATATTTAGTCCAACTTCTTGAATTCGAAATCATTCTGGTTGCAGCACGCCTTCTTATAGTCAAAGGCATAGAGGCGCATGTATGCCTCCTGCACCTCCTTGGCTCCATTGTAGAATGGAGTGGTAGTGTGCTGCTGGGTTGTTACTGTCACCACCATTTCCGGGGTGAGTACTGTGCTGTTCGATTGCTTGATGCGCTTGGGTTTCACTTGGAATACTCTGCTCATAGTCTGTCATTTTTAAGTTGTTGTTGTCGGGCCGCCTGGGCGTCATGCATTTCAATTGGCAAAGGTAGGAAATATCTTTGAACCGTGCAAGTCCATAATGGTTCATAAGCGAAAAAAGAATGGTGCGAACCCCATCTCTCATCACTCTCTTGTAAGTTAGGCTCTGGTAAAACCCGTAGAAAAGAAAATATGAAAGAGGAATCCGCACCATATGCTGGTGCAGACTCGCTCAAACAAATTCTCGTTCTTTCTACGTTTCAATTTACCAGATTTCAACTTACAGAACCGAATTGCTTGTTCGTGTCCACAAGATACTCTTGTATTCTTGCAATGGTCGCGACTTCAAGCGAGGACTTTCACCTGCCCTGTCACTAACCGAAGGCAAATTTATGAAAAATCTGACAAACTGCCAAACTTTTCGCAAGAAATCTTACGGATTCCTCTCATATTTGATCATTCAGGGACTTTCCCCCACTCTTTCTTCCGTCATACCTTATTATATTATAGTTGACGTTACTTGGGGGCAAAGGTACAACTTTGTTATGACAAATAAGGTCATAGGGCGATTTTTTCAAGAAAAAAAAGAGTAATGGCGGAAAGAAAAGCATTTTCATCCGCTGATTTCCATCGAAAAACTTTGCTTTTTCAATTATAAACCGTATCTTTGCAAAAAATAAGAGACATGAACATGACAGACATTAACAACAGGAAGTTACCAGCAGGCATCCAGTCGTTCAAAAAGATCAGAGAAGAAGGCTATCTCTACGTGGATAAGAGCGACATCATTTGGAACTTGGCGAATAGTGGCAAACAGTATAATTACTTGAGCCGCCCCCGCCGCTTCGGCAAGTCAATCCTTGTCGATACGCTACAGATGTACCTTGAAGGAAGGAAAGAACTCTTCGAGGGACTGAAGATTATGCAGCAGGAAAAGGAATGGAAGCAATATCCTGTCATCCGTCTTGACCTCAGCCGCGGTGGAGCAAATGCTGACACCTTGCGCTCTTACCTTGACATTCGCTTTGGAGAATATGAAAAGCGATATAACATCACTCCCAAGCCTACCGCCCAACTCGCAGACCGTTTTAATGCTATCATCACTACCGCATACCACCAAACCGGCTTGAAGGTTGCCATCCTCATCGACGAATATGATGCCCCACTCCAACACTCTTGGAAAACTCCAGAGCATGAAAGTTGCACAGCAGTATATCGTGAGGTGTTTGCCATCCTGAAAGCAGACGACGAGTATGAGAGATTGGTATTCATCACAGGTATCACGAAGTTTACCCAAATCTCCCTTTTCTCCGTTCTCAACAATCTGACCAACATCAGTTTCCTGCCAGAATACGCTACTGTCTGCGGTATCACGGAGGAGGAAATCGGTGAGAACTTCAAGCCAGAATTGGGAAAAATGGCAGAAAGGAACAAATGGACAGCCCAGGAAACACATAACCGTCTGAAAGACTATTATGACGGATATCATTTCAGTGCGGACAACATGGTTGACATCTACAACCCGTTCAGTCTCATCAATGCCCTCGACATATCAAAACTTAGCAATTTCTGGGCTGCATCGGGAGCGACATCATTGCTTCCTAAGTTTGTGGATGACCTCGATGTGTCCTTGGAGTATTTCGACCACTGCTACATCGACAGCACCACTCTGGAAACATGCGATGTCAGCGATGGCGGTGCTGAGCTTTTCCTCTATCAAGCGGGCTACCTCACCATCAAGGAATACGAGGACGGAGTATATACATTGGGATTTCCAAATGAAGAAGTGAAGCAAGCACTCTACAAATCAGCACCATCTTCAATGCCATCGGCTTGAAAGTGGAAGTGGAAAAGATGATTGCCACGGGCAGAACAACAAGGTGATTAGATAAAAGGGGTACAATCAAAGCGTTATAAGATTCTTAGGAAGACAAAACAAAATAATATGAGACTAAACAAAACTTTACTTTCCTTCGGCCTGGCGGCTGCACTCTTGCAGATGCCAGCATGCGCCAACGCCCAGACAGCAGGTGCCGGCTGTAAGAACCCACTCTTGCAGAAAAGCAGTCTGCCCTTCGGCGCACCCGACTTCAGCAAGATTCAAGAGAGCGACTACCTCCCTGCCATCGAGGCTGCCATCCAAAACCAACGTGAGAACATCCAGAAGATTGTGGGCAACAAACAGAAACCTACCTTCAAGAACACCATCCTCGCCTACGAGGAGAGCGGCGTATTGCTCGACCGAGTGACCAGTGTGTTCTTCGGACTCACCAGTGCCCACAAGACACCCGTCATCGCCGAGACCCAGAAGAAAGTATCTCCCATGCTCACACAACTGAGCAACGAGATTTCCTTCAACCAAAAACTCTTCGAGCGCATCAAGTATGTATATGACAACGAATACAAGAAGCTAAAGGGCGAGGACCAGCGACTCACCGAGGTCATCTACAAAGGATTCGTCCGTTCCGGCGCACTGCTCAGCCAGGAGAAGATGGAACGCATGAAGGAAATCAACTCCCGACTCTCAGAACTGCAACAGCAGTGGGGCAACTTGCTGCCTGCAGCCACCAACAATGCCGTGGTATGGGTGGAAAGCAAGGAAGAACTTGCAGGATTGAGCGACGCAGACATCGCCCAGTGTAAGAAAGACGCTGAGAGCCGAGGCGGCAAGGCCCCTTACTGCATCGTGATCATCAATACCACCCAGCAGCCTATCCTCACCAATCTCGACAACCGTGAGCTTCGCCGCAAGGTATATGAGGCTAGCATCCACCGTGCCGACGGCACCAATCCCGACTTCAACACCTTCCCTATCGTCACCGAGATAGCCAAACTCCGTGCCGAGAAAGGAAAGCTGATGGGATACGACAACTATGCCGACTACTCGCTGGAAAAGACGATGGCGAAAAACTCCGCCAACGTGGATGCCTTCCTGGGGCAGCTCATCAAGGAATATGCGCCCAAGGCTGATGCCGAAACCAAGAGCATCGAGGAGTACGCCCAGAATACCGAGGGCAAAGACTTCAAGTTGCAGCCCTACGACCGCTTCTACTACTCCGCCAAGATGAAGAAGGAGATGCTCAACATCACCGACGACGAAGTGAAGCCCTACTTCAACATCGACAGCGTGCAGGTGAACGGTGTGTTCTATGCCGCCCATCGTGTGTATGGACTCAACTTCAAGGAGCGCAAGGATATCCCGACTTATCATCCCGACATGAAGGTGTTTGAGGTGAGCGACAAGAATGGCAAGCCCCTCGCCCTCTTCTACAGCGACTACTTCCGTCGCCCCACCAAGCGAGGCGGAGCCTGGATGAGCAGCTTCGCCAAGCAGAGCAAGCAGCGCAGACAGTTACCTATTATATATAATGTGTGCAACGATGCAAAGGCACCGGAAGGTAAGCCATCTCTCATCACCTGGGACGAGGTATGCACCCTCTTCCACGAGTTCGGTCACGCTCTCCACGGCATCCTCTCCAACTGCCAGTACAACACACTCTCGGGCACAGCCGTGGCTCGTGACTTCGTAGAGATGCCATCCCAGTTCAACGAGTCGTTTGCCTCTATCCCCGAGATATTCGACCATTTCGCCCGCCACACGGAGACTGGCAAGCCCATGCCTGCCGACTTGAAGGAGCGCATGCTGAAGAGCATCAACTTCCAGACAGCCTACGCCCTGGGCGAGAACCTCGCAGCCACCTGCCTCGACCTGGAGTGGCACAAGCTCAATGCCGACGAGATTCCCTCACCCTACATGGCCGGAGCCTTCGAGAAGGAAGCCCTCCACCATGTGGGTCTGCTCAACAATCAGATACCTCCTCGCTACTCAACCTCGTACTTCAACCACGTGTGGGGCGGAGGCTATGCGGCAGGCTACTACAGCTATCTCTGGACAGAGGTGCTCGCCGTGAACATCGCCGACTACTTCGCCAAGCACGGAGCCTTGGATCCAGTCGTGGGCCAGTCGTTCCGCGACAAGATTCTGAGCCGCGGCAACACCAAGGACCAGATGGAGATGTTCACCGACTTCACTGGCATGAAGCAGCCCGATGCATCGGGACTGCTGAAAGCAAGGGGAATGTAAAAGACTAAAAAAATAGCTTGGCACGCAAAATGCCAAGCTATTTTTTCTGAAACACTGAAACACTGAGACAAAGGTCCAAAGTTTGGTGGGACTATTGTCCTACTGCCTTGGGCGTCCAGTTCTTGAAGAACCTCAGCACTTTCTGCTCATCATAACCCTTTCCCTCCTCCAAAAAGCTGGAATCCTGGATATGGATTACCTTACCGCTCCCGTCGAGCACCACGAACACGGGGAAACCAAAGCGGGCGGGATTGTCTAGCCTGTTCATCAACTGCGCTGCCTTTTCAGCCGATGCAGCCCCCGAAGTCTTGCGTGGATTATAATTGACGTGGATATACTCGAAGTTATCGTTCACCACCTTGTTTACTGCCGTATCCTTCTCCACGAAGTCGGCAAATTTCAGGCACCAGGGGCACCAGTTGCCACCCACCTGACAAACCACATATTTGCCATCGGCCTTGGCACTGGCCAATGCCTGGTCTATCTGGACCATCGGATCGATGCTCTCATCGTACACTCTCTTCAAGCCCGTTTGGGCATGGGCCACAGCTACGGCGAAGGTCGCTGCGCAGGCCATAATCATCATTCTTCTCATAAGCCTATTCAAAATAATTTGTGAAAACTAATACAAAATAATACTTTTTCTTTGATAAAATCACCATCCCGTAATCCTTTGCAGGAAAGCAGTCAGCTCGTCGGCCATCTGCGCATGCCGCCTCATCGACGGATGCCAGGCACTCCCCCACCCCAAGCTGCCGTCCTCGGGAGTCATGTCGAAACGGTACACCTCGGTGTCGCCGTCCATCCGGGCCTCGTCAACCACCTTGTCGAGCGCATGGTTGAGGTCGCGTTCCCTGTCGCTTCCAGCCTTGATCATCGTGCCGGAGAGGAGCACTATCTTAGCCTGAGGATAGTGGGCGCGGAGCATGTGGTAGAACTGGATGTAATTGGAGAGGAAAAGGTCGATGCGATAGGCGGGGCCAGAGGTGTCGTTGGTGCCCAGGTTGATGCACACCACCTCGGGCGTGAACTTGGAGAAATCCCACTTCTCGCCGGAAGTACCATAAATCGTATAGGGATAGACTGCGGGCATGATTTCCTTGTCGCCCAAGAGTTTGCCTCGACAGTTGCGGTACATTCCGATGCCCGACCGCGCCACCACCTGGCACTGGGCATCCAGGCGACGAGCCGTGATGGCGGCAAAGGTGTAGTACTGGTTCTGCGTGGAATAGCGGAAACGCTCCCTCTCGTTGGCTCCCTCGATGCCGAAACCGCAAGTGATGGAGTTGCCGATGAACTCGATGCTGTGTCTGGGCATCTGCGGTGGACAGGGCAGGCAGCAGTCGTCGTCCAAGAGGAATCCCCAGAACTGAGGACGATGAAGCAGGCCCTCGGTGATGAAAGTGACCGTGACTCGGTGCAAGCCTGGCACCAAGCCCTCCTCCACCGTCATCACCGAATCCTTCTCGGGACAATGAATCTTGAACGGTTCCTCATCATCCATCTCCACCATATAGTAGCCGCTGTTGGGCTTCATCTTCATCTTGAGACTAGACCCTTGGAACACGGCGCGTATCTGCACGCCAGGATAGCCAAAGCGGGCATACTGGCCCGAAGCCATCGACACCCTGCCCACGTAACGTATATTCTCATTGAAAGCCGACACAAATGCGTCGGCTTTCATCATCACTGCATGTGCCACCAGAAGCAGGCACAATCCTATTTTCCTAAACATATTTTTCTAGAACTGATAATAAATGAACGGCTGCACACTCTCTTGCGAAACCTCCACCACTATTTGGAGGCAGACCATGAACAGCAGGAGCTTCACTATCCAAGGCAACAGGATGAAACGCGCTTGCATCCTGCGATACATTTTCTCGGAGAAAAGATAGGACAGCATCACGACGATAACGCAACATGTCCAGCCCGGACGGGCATTGACAAAGGGCACCAGATAGTCGATACTGAAATCACCCGTCAGCTTGCCCAGCATTTGCCCTAGCGTGGGAAGGTCCTTGGCACGAAAGAACGACCATGCGACACACACGTAGAGATAGGTGATAAGCCAACTGAGGAAATTGCCCACACGACCACTGGGAATCCTAAGCCCCAGCTGACGGCTGAAAAACTTGTGTACCACCAGGCCCAGGCCATGCAAGGCACCCCAGATGACAAACATCCACGACGACCCATGCCACAATCCGGCCACCAGCATCGTCAGGAAATTGTTGAGATACATGCGCACTGTGCCCTTGCGGTTGCCGCCCAGGGGGATGTAGACATAGTCGCGGAACCAGAAGGAGAGCGAGATGTGCCATCGGTGCCAGAACTCGGTGACAGAGAGCGAGCGGTAGGGGAAATAGAAGTTGTCGGGCAGGTAGAAACCAAGAAGAGCCGCCACGCCGATGCTCATGTCGCTATAACCGGAGAAGTCGAGGAATATCTGCACGGGATAGCCCAAGAGAGCCGCCAGGTTCTCGAACCCCGAAAAGGTGGAGGGCGCATCGAACACCCAATTGTTGAACTGAGCGATGTAGTCGCTCAGCATATTCTTCTTCACCAGTCCGAGCATCACGAGGAAAAGCCCCGTCCACACCATGCGGCTTGAAGCCTGCTGGTTGCGCTTCAGCCGGGGGATGAGGTTGGAGGCGCGGGTGATGGGACCCGCCATCAGGAGCGGGAAGAACGTGAGGTAGAAGCAATACTCCAGGAGCGTCACCTCCATGTCAAACTTGCGCCTATAAGTGTCCACGGCGTAGCTGATGGCCTGGAAAGTATAGAAGGAGATGCCCACGGGCAGGGCTATCGAGCGCAGGGAGAAGTTGGTGCCCACCATCTCGTTGAGCACATCGCCGATGATGAAGTTGGTATATTTGAAATAACCGAGCAGGGCGAGGTCTACCACCACCACAAAGGTGAGCATGGCCTTGCGCGCCCGCCCCTCCCGGAGCCTCATCTCTTGGGTAACGGCATAGTTGATGCAAGCCGTGAGCGGCAGCATCCACATCACGGGGCCGTTGACCTTGTAGGCGAAGAAGAGACTGAAACCGACCACGTACATCATCATCGCCGTGCGCGACCAGCTCTTCAACATGGTATAGACGGCGAGGAAGAGGATGAAAATCAGCGCAAAGGGGATGCTGCCCATCATCAGGGGCGAGTCTGCCTGATAGACGAAAAGGTTCTCCACCCATCGCCACAGGGCATTGATATCGAATGTAGAATAATTCATGTCTTTATTTTTTCATTGCTACTACTTAGATGGAATCCTTATGATTCACATGTTTGACTGCCGGGGCCGACTTGGCCGAGGGAGCGGGACTGGCAGTTTCCTCGGAGGGTACAGCCGGCAGAGTCTCCACAGGATCGGAACCGGGCTCAATCTCGCGGGCAGACTTCAGGGAGTCGCGTCGGGCCACGGAGTCGGTCTTGTGCTTGGTGCCTGGCGGCAGGATGGTGAACTGCTTGTAATGGCGGTTACGCTTGTCGGGCTTTTCCATACGGAAGGGGTGTATGCTGTGGCCCTCGTTCATCCACTCCACTATCTTGTCCATCCACATGGCCGAGGATTTCATCGTGGGGTGGCGTCCGTCCTTCTGCCGTTCGAAGGTGAGCTTGTAGCTGGGGTAGTAGCGCCTAGCCCCCATCACCTCCAGCAGGAGCTTGTTGTAGCCATGGTCCTCACACCAGTTGGGCGGACCTATCCAGACCGTGGGCACGTCTCCTATTTTTTCGAGAATGGCCCGTATGCGTCGCTCGCACCCCTTCATGTCGGCCGTGTAAAGCTCGTTGCTTCCTAGGCATACGAACACATGGGTGGGGTTCACCATCTGTATGTAATGCTGTAGGGTGTCGGTCTCCGCCCAGTTGCGGGTGCCAGAGCTCACCCAGGTTACGCAGGTGAACTGGTGGCCGTTGTAGTTGGCATAGTCGGCCAGTCTGTAGGCTAGATACTCCGACATGGAATCGCCGAAGAGCAGCACTCTCTGCGCCGCGGTGTCCACGGGTTCCTCCGTGAGGCTGTCGGCCTCTTGCTGGGCCATTTCGTCCTCGCCCCGGCTCGCAATGGCCTCCATACTCAGTTGCTTGAGGGGCAGGTTTTCTGCCACGTCTTCGGGCAAGAAGGCGTAGGCCAGCAATGCGCCGACGGCAATCACCATCAACGCAATCATTTTCCAAGTTTCTTTCATTTTTTTGGGTATTCCTTATTTGTGAATGTTGAGCGGCTCGAGCACATTGGCCAGACCGTGAAAATCGGTTCGGGAGATACGCTTTCCCCGAAGACTGCGCACCTGGGGATAGCCATCGAAGTAATCCTCCCGGGTGGTGTACCAGCGATGGCTTACCACCCCCCTTGCGCGCCCTATCTGGGTCTCCACATGACGTATGAAACTAGGGTTGACACGGGCCAGGAAATAGGCCCCGTCGTCCATCTCCAAAGCGAGCACAAGGTAGATTTGCGGCCCCCGGGCCTCCTTCCTCGCCCTGACACGATCGCTCAGTTTCCAGCCCTGGGTGGAGGTGCTCACCTTGATTTCCCATCCATACTTGCGGTTGAGGTTGTCCATCATCCCCCGGAATACGACACCGTGGGCAGAGGTGTCCTTCAAGCCCGTATATCCAATGATGTAATGTATCATTTCGTGGAGCAAGACGTTCTTCGCCTGCCAGTCGGTCATATCATAGTAGGTTGTCATCGAGAGCTTGAAGTCATAGTAGTGGGTCTTCCCCATACGCCTGGAAATTCTGTAGCCGAGCTGCCCCAACCGGGTCTTGGCACGCGTAAGCGTCATCTGTGGCAAGGGGAGTTTTCCGCCAAAATAGTCGTGGTCGAATCTTCTGAACCACTCTTCCATCCATTCTATCGTAACTATCATTTTTGGGTAAAGTTTTCTTGACTTTTTTTTGCGGCAACGCAAGGTGCATTGCCATTTTTCCTTTCTATCACTGAAATCGAGCTGCAAAGCTACAACAAATATTCGACATTGCCAAATAATTTGGAGGAAAAATGCACCCCCGCTACTTCGCATAAATATACAAGTTTTATTCTCTGTAACAAAATTGTCATTTGCCAAAGCCAAAAACATGGACAAAAACTTGCCGTATTTCTTGAAAAATTGGTAACTTTGCAGCCAAATTTGCAAAACCAAGAAATGAACAAGACTGCACAACCCATCATAGACATCCGCAACGTGTCGAAGAGATTCGGCGAGAAGACAGCCCTCCGCGACATCA
>CAVGLH010000043.1:0-19174 GCA_963630065.1 Bacteroides fragilis
GCGTAGGAACACTCTATATGGATATTATCCAGGAGTGTGAGAAACTCGGCGACTATGTGGTCAATGTAGCAGAGGCAAGAATGGGAACAAAAATGGTGGAAAAGTAAGGATTGGCTTTTCCAATAAAAATGAGGGTGTGTACATATTATCATGTGACACACCCTCATTTTTATTTATATTTATATACTTTTTCTTTCTATTACTCTGTGGTTGTTGAAGAAGAAACTATTCCATTGGATACGGTGTAAGTTTTTTGGGTACGTCCAATCATTTTGGTCACATATTCATCAAATTTGCTTCCTATAAGCCCCTTTCCTTCTTTTCCAGTCATTTTCAGATTCAGGCTCAGTTTGTTTGCGTTTGATGATACGGCTGCGTAACCATAGTATACTACATAGTCATATCTTTCGCTGTCTGAGATATCATATGTGCTCTTATGGGTAGCTTTAACCTGTATTTCACCACTTGTAAGGCTCTTGTTAAAGGGAATAACCTTCGACCAGGAATAGTAGTTGAATGTATAGGTATTTCCACTCAAGTCTATGGTAACTGTGGTATCTTTCTTTACAGCATCCGACTTATTGATGTCCACTACTACGGTCTTGCCATTCTCGTCGGTATAGTTCAACTTGAGGTCATAGTTATCAAAGACACTTTCGGAAAAACCATATACAACTCCCAATGCCGATGCCGATGAGCTACCTTCATTGTCGTCACTCTTGCTGCAAGATACAACTGTCACACTTGCTGCGATGGCTACCAAAGCCATGCACGCCATTCTAATCAATTTCTTCATTTTGTTTTTGTTTTAAATTATACAATACTTTTTGCCTATAAAGAAAGATGTGCCAGCCTGTTAACCAGTCTTGGCACACACTCTTTGTGTAGAATTTGGCGGCAAAGATACGCAAATAATGGAAATGCCGCCGTTTCCCTTAACGATATTTAATCATTTTTGTCCTTTAGTATGCTCGTGAGTTCTTTCATGCCCTCCGATGCTCCCTTCATGATGTGCTCTATCTTGTAATATCCGTTGGTGTTGACGGCTCCCGGGTCTATCAGATAGATGGGAATGTGGGGCTTGGTATAGGAAATCAAGCCGGCGGCTGGATAGACGTTCAGCGAAGTTCCGATGATGACAAAGATGTCGGCGTTCTGCACAGCCTCGGCGGCAGGCTCTATCATCGGCACACTCTCGCCAAAGAATACGATGAAGGGGCGCAGCAGACTACCATCACCAGCCTTGGTGCCAGGCTCCACCTCGCAGTCGTCCTCTGGCAAGTCCTTGATGTAGCGATAGTCGTATGGATTGTCGCTGGAGCAAACCTTGGTCAGCTCGCCGTGCAAATGAATCACGTTCTCGGAACCGGCCTTCTCATGCAGGTTGTCCACGTTCTGTGTAATCACTGTCACTTCGAAGTCCTTCTCCAAATCCTTGATGAGCTTATGTCCCTCGTTGGGTTGCGCGGCATAGAGTTTATGGCGCAACATATTATAGAAGTTAGTCACTAGGGTTGGGTCGGCCTCCCATCCCTCGTGGGTAGCTATCTTGTCCACAGGATAGTTCTCCCATAGGCCGTCATTTCCCCGGAAAGTCTTGAATCCACTCTCCACAGACATGCCTGCACCGGTTAAAAATACGAGTTTCTTCATAATCTTACAATTAATAATGCACAAAATTAGTAATTTTTCTTCAAATAGCATCGTTATCACCAAGAAAAATGTTATCTTTGCACTCGTTTTAAACACAAATTCAGATTATTAATACAAAGTTATAGATAAATTTATGGATAAAGTAAGTTATGCTTTGGGCATCGGCATCGGTCGCCAGTTGGCCTCCATGGGTGCGACAGATTTGAATATCGACGATTTCGCACAGGCTGTAAAGGATGCTATTGCAGGTAACCTCCAGCTCGATGAGCAGGAGGCTCAGCAGTTGGTTCAGAATTTCTTCGCTGAGCAGGAGGCAAAGGCTCAGGCTGCCGCTGCCGAGAAGGGTAAGGTTGCCAAGGAGGCTGGAGAGAAATTCCTTGCAGAAAATGGCAAGAAAGAAGGAATCATCACCACAAAGAGTGGTTTGCAGTATCAAGTGTTGCGTGAGGGCAACGGCAAGGCCCCCAAGGCTACAGACAAGGTGGAGTGCCACTATGAGGGTACGCTCATCGACGGAACCAAGTTTGACAGCTCTTACGACCGCGGTGCTACCGCTACTTTCCCATTGAACCAGGTGATTGCTGGTTGGACCGAGGGTCTTCAGTTGATGACCGAGGGCGCCAAGTATCGTTTCTTCATCCCTTATCAGTTGGGCTATGGCGAGCGTGGCGCAGGTGCCTCCATCCCTCCATTCTCTGCATTGATTTTTGATGTGGAGCTCGTAGCCGTTAAGTAAAGGTAAAAAAGTAAAAAGGTAAAAAAGTAAAAAGATAAGAAATGAAAAAGTTATTTTTCGGAGCCCTCGTGGCTTGTGTTGCAGCTTCTTTCGTAGCTTGCGGCAATTCTACTCCTAAGGCAGACCTCAAGACAGACGTTGATACGATGAGCTATGCCATGGGTATGTCTCAGACTCAGGGTCTGAAGGAGTTTATGGTGGAGCGCATGGGCGTGGACACTGCTTACATCGACGACTTTGTGAAGGGTCTCAACGACGGAGCCAACGCTGGCGACGACAAGAAGAAGGCTGCCTACTATGCTGGTATCCAGATCGGTCAGCAGATCAGCAACCAGATGGTGAAGGGTATCAACCACGAGGTGTTCGGCGAGGATAGCACCAAGTCGATTTCCTTGAAAAACTTCATGGCTGGTTTCATCACCGGTACCACTGGCAAGAAGGGCTTGATGACCGTAGAGCAGGCTGCGCAGGTGGCTCAGGCCAAGATGATGTCTATCAAGGCTAAGAACATGGAGAAGGAATACGGCCCCAACAAGGTGGCTGGCGAAAAGTTCCTCGCTGCCAACAAGAAGAAGCCAGGAGTGGTAACTCTTCCTTCAGGCGTTCAGTACAAGGTTATCAAGGAGGGTAATGGTGCTATGCCAAAGGATACTTCTATGGTGAAAGTAAACTATGAGGGCAAGACCATCGATGGCAAGGTATTCGACAGTTCTTACAAGCGCGGCCAGGCCGTGGATCTCCGCGCCAACCAGGTTATCAAGGGTTGGACAGAGGCTTTGGTTCATATGCCAGCAGGTTCTGTATGGGAGGTTTACATTCCACAGCAGTTGGCTTATGGCGAGCGTGAGCAGGGCCAGATTAAGCCATTCTCAGCGTTGATCTTCAAGATAGAATTGATCTCTGTTGGTGGCAAGTAATTTTTGTGGGAACTCATTAAGAGAGGACTTATAAACAATGAAGAAGATATTAATGATTGCACTCGTCCTCGTGGCGAGTGCTTCTTTGTTTACAGCGAGTGCTGCAGACAAGAAAACGAAGAAAAAGGTAAAGACCACTCTGGTGGCCTTGGTCAGCAAGAGTGACAGTTTGAGTTATGCTGCAGGTGTCAGTGCCACACGTGGCTTGATACCTTTCATCCAGCAATCCTACAAGGTGGATACTGCCTATCTGGCAGATTTCGTCCGCGGTTATGAGGAGGCCATCAGCAAGGCCAACACACCTCAGGGCACAGCCTACATTACTGGTATGCAGATTGCCCAGATGGTGGCCCAGCGCATCATTCCCGGTACTCGCGAGGAGCTGAAGAGCACCCATGATTCCATTGATGCCACTTTGTTCAGCCGTGGTTTTGTGGCCGGCGTAGCCAAGGATACCACTCTTTTTTCCGAGAAAAAGGCAGAAGAATATAAGAAATCGGCCTTGGCTGGTGTCGGTGAGAAGTTTCTGGCAGAGAATGCCAAGAAGCCAGGGGTGAAAGTCTTGCCCAGTGGATTGCAGTACAAAGTAATCAAGGCTGGTCAAGGCGAGGTGCCCAAGGCTAGCGATGAGGTGGAGGTAATCTACGAGGGTCGGCTCATTGACGGCACTGTGTTTGATGCCACTTCCAAGCATGGCAGTGCCAAGACCGATAAGTTCCGTGCCGGCAATCTCATCAAGGGTTGGACAGAGGCGCTCACCACGATGCCCGTGGGCAGCAAGTGGCAGCTCTACATTCCTTACGAGCTAGCTTATGGCGAGCGTCAGGCTGGTAAGATTCCCCCATATTCTACCTTGGTGTTCGACTTGGAACTCGTGAGCATCGTGAAGCCTGAACCGGCGAAGGAGGCTGAAGAAAAGACCGATGCCACAGTAGAGTCGGACAAAGCCAAGACTTCTGCCATGAAGTCGGCAACCAAGAGCAAGAAGACCTCCAAAAAGTAATTGGAGTTAACGTGAAATAGAGCGTAAAAGCCTACGGAAACGTTAAAATCAGTGTAAAATACTAACCAAATGCACGAATATTGCAAAATATTCGTGCATTTTGTTGTTGGTTTCGAATGTTTTTATTAATTTTGCTATCTGGTATAATGGATACCTTTAAATAGAGTAACAAAATAAAATAAACGACATGGAGAAAATAGACAATCTTGATAAAAAGATTCTTGGCATTCTCTCAAAGAATGCACGAATCCCATTTAAGGACGTGGCCGCAGAATGTGGCGTGTCGCGTGCTGCCATCCATCAGCGCGTGCAGCGACTCATGGAGGATGGATATATCACTGGCAGTGGCTTCGATGTGAACCCCAAGAGCTTGGGGTATTCCACCTGCACCTATGTGGGACTGAACCTGGAGCGTGGAAATATGTACAAGAAAGTGGTGGAGCGCCTGATTAATATCCCGGAGATTGTGGAGTGCCACTTTACAACAGGTTCTTATACCATGCTCATCAAGCTCTATGCCCGCGACAACGAGCAGCTCATGGACTTGCTCAACAACAAGTTGCAGGCCATCCCCGGTGTGGTGTCCACTGAGACGCTTATTTCTCTGGAGCAGAGCATCAAGCGCGAGATACCTGTCATTCTCGAAGACGAATAAGTGCAGAAAACAAGATTCTCATTGAAAGACAAACAAATGGAAACATTTGACTTGGAGTCGCATCTTCGTGATGCGTACTCTGGATTTCCCGAAGCAAAGCATCAGCCCATCATTGGCCTCACCGCCAATTACGAAGGCATCGACGCTACGCTTCGTGATTGTTATTACAAGCAGGTGATAGCGGCAGGCGGTACGCCTGTCATCATCCCGCCCGTGGCCGACAGTGCGGTCATGGTCAATACGCTGGAGCATCTCGATGGCTTGATATTGACAGGGGGTGGCGACTATAATCCTTTGTGGATGGGTGAGGAACCTTCGCCTCGCCTTCATAATATCAACCGGGAGCGTGATGCAGCCGAACTGATGATTACCCGCCTGGCCTTCAACCGCCAGATTCCTATGCTTGGCATCTGTCGTGGTATCCAGACTTTGGCGATAGCCCTGGAAGGAAAGGTGTACCAAGACATCAAGCAGATGGTGAAGCACAGTCAGGATGCCGACCGCTCGGAGCCTACCCACAGCGTGGAAATCAAGAAGGATTCCACCTTATATAATATATATGGGACGGAGAAGATATTGGTCAATTCGTTCCACCATCAGGCGGTGAGCGAGCCGGGCAAGCACATGCGTACTGTCGCCAAGTCTACGGATGGCATCATCGAGGCCATCGAGAGCAGCGAGTATAAGCAGATACTGGGTGTGCAGTGGCATCCGGAGTGGCTTGGCGAGGAGGGCGGCAAGATATTCCGCTGGCTCGTGAACCAGGCCAACAACTTTTATGCGGCCAAGCAGGTGCACAGGCGCATACTTACCCTCGACACCCATTGCGACACACCGATGTTCTTCCCGCAGGGCGTGAAGTTCGACCATCGCGACTCGCGCATTCTTGTGGACTTGCACAAGATGACCGACGGCCATCAGGATGCCACCACGATGGTGGCCTACCTGCCGCAGCCCAAGATAGGCGAGAGCTTCAGCAGCAAGGTGGCGTTCGACGTGAAGGGCCCTGCCGAGTATGCCGACCTTATCTTCGACAAGATAGAGGAAATCGTGAGCAAGAACAATCAGTATCTCAGCATAGCCCGTACCCCTTCCGACCTTTACAGTGACAAGCGAAAGGGCAGGAAGAGTATCATGCTCGGCATAGAGAACGGACTGGCCTTGGAACACGACCTGGCCAACGTGAAGCATTTCGCCCAGCGTGGCATCGTGTACATCACCCTCTGCCACAATGGCGACAACGACATCTGCGACAGTGCCCGCGGTTGCAACACCCACAATGGCGTGAGCAGCTTCGGCGAGAAGGTGATTCGGGAGATGAACCGTCTGGGCATCATGGTGGACTTGAGCCATGCTGGCGAGAAGAGTTTCTATGATGCTTTGGAAATCAGTCAGACTCCCATCGTGTGCAGCCACAGCAGTAGCCGGGCGCTCTGCGATGTGCCCCGCAACCTGACCGATGACCAGATGCGAGCCCTTGCGGCTCATGGAGGTGTGGCCCATACTACGCTCTATCATGGATTCCTGCGCAAGGAGGGAGAGGCCGACATCATGGATGCCATCGCACACTTGGAGCATGCCATAGAGGTGATGGGCATCGACCACGTGGGTCTCGGTACCGACTTCGATGGAGACGGTGGTATCCGCGGACTCGCTGATTCCTCCGAGCTTATCAACTTTACTCTCCAGCTCTTGCGTCGCAAGTACAGCGAACAAGACATCGCCAAGATATGGGGCGGCAACTGGCTCAGGGTAATGACGCAGGTGCAGAACACTAAACATTAAACATTATGACAAAGAAAATGAAGATTATACTGGGACTGGTCGTAGCTGCCGGAGTGGTGGCTGGAGGCATCAGTTATAAGAATGCGAACCCCGCCTCATCGCCAGAGGTGGAGGAGACGGAGGCTGCGGAGAAGTTGAATCCCGTGGGCCCGGCTTTCAATGCCGACTCGGCCATGGTCTATTGTGCGGCGCAGTGCGATTTCGGACCTCGCACGATGAACAGCGAGGCGCACGAAAAGTGTGGTGAATGGATAGCCAATAAGTTCAAGCAGTTTGGTTGCGAGGTGGAGACCCAGAAGGCCGACCTCAAAGGTTACGATGGCACGATGTTGAAGAACACCAACATCATCGCTCATCACAATCCGAAGGCGGAGACCCGCATCCTCCTTTGTGCCCATTGGGACAGTCGCCCTTGGGCTGACAATGATCCTGACAGCACCAATTGGCGCAAGCCAGTGATGGCGGCCAACGACGGAGCCAGCGGTGTGGGCGTGATACTGGAGATTGCCCGACTGTTGCAGGCTGACAAGAAACTAAACCCCAACATCGGCGTAGATTTCGTGTGTTTCGATACCGAAGACTGGGGAACTCCCCAGTGGGCTGACGTGCAGGACAGTGGCGACACTTGGGCACTCGGAGCCCAGTATTGGGCTGAACATAAGCCGGACAGCTATCATCCCCGCTATGGCCTGCTCGTTGATATGGTTGGCGGACAAGGTGCCAAGTTCTATCGCGAGGGTATGTCGATGAAGTATGCCGGAGGCATTGTGAAGAAGGTGTGGGCTGCGGCTCGTCAGGCTGGTTATGGCAGTTATTTCCCCAAGAGTGATGGTGGGTACATTACTGATGACCATATCCCCATGAACGAGAAGGCGAAGATTCCTACCGTCGACATCATCGCCTATTACCCCGACTGCCAGCAAAGCAGCTTCGGCCCTACTTGGCACACGGTGATTGATGATATGGCTCATCTCGACAAGAATACACTGAAAGCCGTGGGCCAGACTTTGATTCAGGTGCTCTATACGGAAGAGCCGTAATTACTTTAAATTTGTCCAGATTCTACTTGCCTTACCACTCTCTCCGTCAGTCTGTCTACCCCGTTGGGGTCATATTTCTTGCTGAGGCTGGCACCGAAGAGGGCGGCGAAGGCTTGGTAGAAGCCGGCGCGGATGGGACCGAGGAAGGCTTGGATGAGTTGGTAGGAGGACGAGTTGCACTCGCGATACACCAGTTTGATGCAGAGTTTGCCCTGGGCATAGGTGAGTTTCTTCATGCGGGGCGTGTATTCCTGCTTGATGCCCTTCTCCACCAGTTTCATGTGCTCGTCCTTCGCCTTCTTGTTGGGTAGCGTTTCCAGGTAGTCGCCCGTTTCGATAATGATTTTTCTCACTTCCTTGGCGATGGGCAGCACCTTCTTGATGTTGTAAACCAGACGGTTGTAGGCCATACGCTCCTTGGCGTTCTTAAACTCCGGCTGAGGGTAAACATACACATTGTTTACCTGCACATATTGGATGCTGTCGTTGTCCAGTAGCACCTTTCCTACCTTTACCATTGGTTCGAAGGTTGGAGCGTCCAAGTCCACCTCCTTGTCCTCGGGCTTGTCGCCGTCCGTTTGCGCCAAGGTGGGCAGGGAAAGGCAAAGGAGCATTGCCAGCAAAAGGAATATTTTCTGTTTCATATCGAATTCTCTTAATATATAATAAGGTGTAGGCTATCTTGACACCTCATTTGGGTGCAAAATTACGGATTATTTCCCACTTAGAGAAAGAAACTTGTCCTTTTCTTCCCCTTTTTCAGAATTTAATTGTATCTTTGGCATAATTTAATAACTGTTTTTTGAATCGTCGGATAGATATGATGCGCGCTCGGCTTATGTTGTTTCTCTTCTTGCTACTGTTCGCCACGGACAGTTGGCAACCTCTTTTGGCCCAAGACCTAACAAACGACACGCTGTCTTTGCCATCCAATCAGGCCGCCCCTTGGCAAAACCTGCTGGAGAACATCATGGACATGGAGGATTTCGAGAGTGCCCACTGGGAAGACTACGAGGAAGAGCTGGAGGAACTGGCCGACCACCCGATGAACATCAACACCGCCACCCGTGAGGACATGGAACGGCTGCCTTTCCTCACTGCCCGGCAAGTGGAAGACATCCAGTATTACATCTATCGCTACCATGGGATGAAAAGCTTGGGCGAACTGGCCTTGATACCGAGCATCAGTTGGTATCAGCGGCAGTTGATGGGCTATTTCGTCTATGCCGGAGAGGAGGAGAAGAAAGGGTTCCCCAGCATGAAGACGATAGCCCAATATGGCAAGCACGAGGTGATGGGAATGCTGAAGGTGCCCTTCTATGAGCGAAAAGGCGACAAGGAAGGCTATTTGGGTTATCCCTACAAGCATTGGCTGAGATACCAGATGCGCTACGGCGACTATGTGAAGTTTGGTTTTCTCGGATCTCAGGATGCCGGCGAACCTTTCTTCCGTGGAAACAACAAGACAGGCTACGACTTCTACACCTTTTACCTGCAGGTGAAGAAATTGGGAAGATGGAAGAACATCACGCTCGGAAGATACCGTCTGCATGAGGGCATGGGACTCATCCTGAACAACGACTTCAGCTTTGGCAAGCTGTCCCTGCTCTCTTCGCTGGGGCGAAACTCTAATATTATCCGTGTGCATTCCTCCCGTTCATCGGCCAACTATCTGCAAGGTGCCGCTGCCACCTATTCTCTCACCAGGCATCTGGACCTTACCGCCTTCTTCTCCTATCGGCAGATAGACGGCACGCTGAAAGACGGGGGCATCCGAACCATAGTGAAGACAGGATTGCACCGTTCGCAAAGCGAGATAGAGAAACAAAACGTAGCTTCCAATATGCTTGTTGGCGGCAACTTGAACTATCGCAACAATGGTTGGCACGTAGGAGCCACTGCATTCTACACATCCTTCTCCCTTCCCCTCACCCCCAATACCAGCCAACTATACAAACGATTCGCCCCTGCGGGCGACCGCTTTTGGAACGCAAGTGTGGACTATGGCTATATTTCCCATCGCTGGACGATAGCTGGCGAGACGGCGACGGGCGACTGTGGGGCCATCGCCACCATCAATTCCGCCTCCTGTCTCTTTAGTGAGAAGTTTACGCTCACCGCCTTGCAGCGTTTCTATTCCGCCCGCTATTATTCGCTCTTCAGCAATACTTTTGCAGAGGGGAGCGAGGCGCAGGACGAGAGTGGAGTTTATTTGGGCTTCACTTGGTCGCCATGGAGGCGATGGAGCATCACAGCCTATAGCGACTTCGCCTACTTTGCCTGGCCCAAATACCTGACCAATGGGAGCACGCAGAGCTGGGACAACATGGTGAGCGTTCTGTATCAGCCGTCCAAGAGTTGGCTGATAGGAGGCCGAATGCGCTACAAAGACAAGGCCGGAACCGCCACGTCTCGCATCCGCCTCTATGCCTCGGTGACGAAGAGCAACTGGAATGCCCGCACGAGTCTCGACTATTCGTCGAATCATGATACTGGCGGGGAGACGCAGAGCCGGGGGTATATGTTCAGCGAGAATGTGGGGTGGCGTTGGCGATGGTTGAGGCTGTCGGGAGTATTCGGTTACTTCCATACCACCGACTATGCCTCTCGCATCTATGTCTATGAGCCGGGCTTGCTCTATCAGATGGGCTTTGCCAGCTATTACGGCGAGGGTATCCGCTATGCCTTGGTGGCCCGGTCGGAGATGAGCAGCCGTCTGCTCTTGATGGCCAAGATCGGCACCACCAATTATTTCGACCGCAACCACATAGGCAGTGGACTGCAAAAAATATCTGCTTCGCATCAGACCGACCTGGAGATTCTAGTGAAATGGAAGTTGTGAGAAGAGTCTTATTTCTTCTTTTTCCAGAGGAACACGAAGCGCAGTATCAGGAAGTTGACAGGAACCACGATTACCATCACGAGGATGGGGGCGAGCCATTGGCTGAAGCCTATCCAAAGGAAGAGATTGAGCAAGCCTATCTCCAGGAGGTAGTTGAGCACGTGGCTCGACACGAATCCCGCAGCATTCTTCTTGGAGGGATGCTGGCGGAAGGTGAAGTAGGTGGTCATTATATAGTTGAAAACCAGCCCTACCATATAGCCGAAGCTATAGGATAGGGTCGGGTTGAGATAGAGCAGGGCCAGGCAGTAGGCGCCGTAGTGGATGAGGCTCGATATGGAGCCCGTGATGCCGAAACGGAAGATGCGCCAAAACTCTGCCCAGAGTTGTTCTTTGTTGAGGTTCTTCATTCTAATATTTCTCGGATATTATACAATGGTCTGTTCTTCACCTCCTTGTATATCTTGCCGATGTACACGCCCACCACACCGATGGAGATGAGGTTGAGGCCGCCGATGAGCCAGATGCTCAGGATGACGGATGCCCAGCCGGGTACGGCGGTGCCTGCCACGAGGGCATGGACGACGTACACACCGATGCCCAGGCAGATGAGGATGAAGAGCAAGCCGAGGTAGATGATGCCGTAGATGGGCTTGACGGAGAAAGAGGTGATGCCGTCGAGGGCAAGATTGAGCATCTTGCTCAGGGTGTATTTCGAGGCCCCTGCCGTACGCTCGCTAATCACGTCATCCACAGTGGTGGTGTTCAGTCCGATGGTGGGGATGATGCCTCTTAGGTAGAGGTTCTTCTCCTTGTATTGCGACAGCATCTCCAGGGCGCGGCGGCTCATGAAGCGGAAATCGGCGTGGTTGTAGATGCTCTTCACGCCCATCTTGCTCTGCATCTTGTAGAAAGCCTGGGCGGAGAGACGCTTCATCAGCGGGTCGGCGGTGCGCGACACCTTCACGCCGTACACGATGTCGTAGCCCTTGGCATAGTCGTCTATCATCTGGGGAATGGCCTTCAGGTCGTCCTGCAAGTCGGCATCGATGGTGATGGCTGCGTCGGCACGGTCCTTGGCGGTCATCATACCGGCCATGATGGCACTCTGGTGGCCTACGTTGTGGGCCAGGTTCACACCATGTACAAACTTGTTCTCTTGGTGCAGACGGCAAATGATGTCCCACGTCTTGTCGCGGCTTCCGTCGTTGACGAAGAGGAAGAAACTGTCTTCCGTAATCTTCTGTTCCCGGATGAGCTGATGATAGAGGGCGGTGAGCCTTTTAACGGAAGTCTCCAGCACCTCCTCCTCGTTGTAGCAGGGTGATACGATGGCAAGCTTGATCATGATTCTTTCTTCTTTAGTGTTACAAATTCCTGGAAGGTGATGAATTCGCAGCCTCTCTTCTTCAGCATCTTGATGAGGCGGTCCAGACGCTGGAACATCTGCTCGCCGCTATGGTTCTTGATGATGAAGGGCATCTTGAACTCGGGATGCTCCTTGAGGGCGTAAAACTCCCAGGGATGGAAGTAGGTGACGAAGTAGCCGTCGTGGTTGACCACTCTTCTTACCATGGCGTGGTACAGGCTCTCCGGCAGATTGTGCAGGGCGAGCCAGAAGAGCGGAAAGCGGATGAGGGGTGTCACCGATGCCGGTATCTGCATCACGTTGCCTTTCATAAACCAAGTGCGTGGGGCGTTGAGGTGCATGTACCTGCCTGGGATGAAGGCGGGGTTGAGTGACGAGTTGTAGCTGTATCCCATTTTCTCTATCTCCTCGTCGCTGACGGGGAACATGCGTGGCTGGCGATAGCCGTGGGCGATTCTGCCAGTGGCCTGTTCCAAAACTTCTTTCGATTCACGTACGTCGGTGGCTTTCGGCTGCCAGTGGTCTACGCCATGGCAAGCCACCTCGTGTCCCTCGTCCATGATGCGCTTCATCACCTCGGGGGCATGTTTCACAAAGTTGGCGGTGCAGAAGAAGGTGGCTCTCACCTGGTTCTGCTTGAGGCAGTCGAGGATGCGGTTGGTGCCGAACACCGACACTTTCATTCCCTCTTCGAGCGAGAAGTCGACACCGTGCTCACGGGGCACATCGAATTCCTCGGTGTCGAAACTCAATAATATCTTTGGTTTGTCCATTTTGCTAAACAATCTTATATATTCTTTGGTTACTCTTTATTTTTCATCGGTCACCTTACGATAGGCGGTCATGAGGGCATGGCTCAGTTGAACGTCGGAGAACAGCCGGGCATATTCCTTTCCCTTGGTTGTCATCCGTTGGCGAAGAGACTCGTCGGTGCAGGTGCGGAGGATGGCATTGGCCATTGCCTTGGCATCGTCTGGATTCACATAGAGACTATCCGGACCTCCGGCTTCCTCCAGGCACGACCCTGTGCAGCCGATGGCGGGCACGCCGCTGGTGATGGCTTCGAGCAGCGGAATGCCGAAGCCCTCGATGCGGGATGGGTAGGCGAAGGTGGCGGCCAACTTGTAGAAGGAGGGCAGATCTTCGTAGGGCACCTTGTGATGGAAGTGGAACAGGTGTTCCAAGCCTTGCTCCTTGAGGTAAGCCCTTATCTGCTCTACATAGGGCGTGTGGCGACCTACCGCCACCACGTGGATGTCGGCCGTATGGGCATCCTTCTTGATTTCTGCCATCGCCCTAGCCACAAGCATCAGGTTCTTGCGCTCCTCGATGCTGCCCACGTAGAGTACAAAGTGCGGTGGCAGGTGATACTTCTCCCTTACTTCCCGGAGTTTCGACTCCTCGATGCCCTTGGCAAATACGGGGTCGCAGCCTTGGTACACCACGTCTATCTTCTCCTCGGGGGTGTGGTAGTAGTGCATGATTTCCCGCTTGGTGTATTCGCTCACGGCTATCACGCGGTCGGCGCACTGGCAGGCACGGCGAAACTTGAAGTTGTAGATCTGCCGGTCTGTCCAGTGGTAATATTGCGGCGTGTGGAGGAAGATGAGGTCGTGGATGGTGACGATGTATCGGGTGCGCTTGTCGCCCATGGCTTTCTTGCGTCCTTCGGGAGACCCGATGTTGAGGGGCAGCTCGTTGCTCAGGCCGTGGAAGAGGTCGATGCCGTCGTGCTCGATGTCCTTCCTCATGCCCCAGACGCGCCATACGGAGCGCAACTTGCTCCAGATACCTTTGGGCGGGAAGTGGAGAGAGAGCTTGCCGAGGGTGGGTATCTCGGAGAGATAAGGCATGCGGTGGGGCTTGGGGACATACAGATGGAATTGATTGTCGGCGAAACGTTCCGACAATATTCTTATCACGAACCGGCTGTAGTTGCCCAGTCCCGTGCGGTTTTGTGCCGCTCTCTTGGCATCGAATCCTATCTTCATCTTCCTTTGTCCTTGTCTGTAATTGCAGGGCAAAGTTAAGCTAAAAAAACGATTTCACAAAATAATTGTGGAATTATTTGCTGTTTACGTGGATTTTACTTAATTTTGCCGCTCGAAAAGTAATAAAATAGAGATAATATTAAAGTAGAACGTATGAATAATACGACAATACACGGCGGTAAGACCGTGGCCAGTGTCAAGCGATTCTTTCAGCGACCTTTCTTCAGTGACCCCCGCACCTTGCTGGGACTGTGGCTACTGCTGGGATTGATTTCCTCGTTGATGAAGTTTCACAAGTGTAACAACTTCTTGATATTCAAGTACGTGTTTTGGCACGCCTGGGAACAGACATCCCTGTATGCTCCCTATCCCGACCAGTATTGGGACACCAACCATTACGGCCCTTTCTTCAGCTTGGTGATTGCTCCCTTTGCCGTGTTGCCTCATCCCCTGGGACTGATATTCTGGCATGTGCTGATGGCCTTGGCATTGTTTGTGGCGATACGCAAGTTACCGATGAGGCAGGGCAAGCAGATATTCTGCTATTGGTTTTGCGCCCACGAGTTGCTCACGGCGCTCTTCATGAGCCAGTTCAACATCATCATCGCCGCCATCATCGTGGCCACGTTCTATTGCATCGAAAAGGAGAAAGACATCATGGCTGCCTGCTTCATCATGATAGGTACTTTCGTCAAGCTCTATGGCATCGTGGGGTTGGCGTTCTTCTTTTTCTCCAAGCACAAGGTGAAGTTTGTGGCGGCACTGGTGGGCTGGGCGGCAGTCTTCTTCGTGTTGCCGATGGCAATTAGTAGTCCGGAGTATGTCATCGACCAGTATAAGGAGTGGTATCTGAGTCTGAGCGACAAAAATATGGAGAATATGTTCAGCGGAGGACAAAACCAGTCGCTCTTGGGTTTGGTACGCAAGATTTCCCATGTTGCCACCTATTCCGACCTGTGGCTCATCGTGCCCGGCATTCTGGCGTTCTGCTATCCCTATCTTCGCATCAAGCAGTACAAGAACCTGGCTTTCCGCTATGCTTTCCTTGCATCGGTGCTGATGTTTGTGGTGCTGTTCAGCACGGGCAGCGAGTCGAGCACTTACATCATCGCCTTGTTGGGTGTGGCCATCTGGTACGTCACTGTTCCCTGGAAGCGCAACCGCTGGGACATCGGCCTGATGGTGTTTGCCTTCATCCTTACGAGCATGTCGCCTTCCGACCTCTTCCCTGCCTTTATCCGTAAGAACTATGTGCAGCCATACGCTCTGAAGGCGTTGCCTTGCGTGCTGGTGTGGTTTAAGCTCATCTACGAGATGGCCACAAAAGATTATACCGAACAAAAAACATTGACAGATGAAAAATAAGAGAAGTATCTTTTCCGCACCGTTGTGCTTCGTGCTAAACATGGTGTTGGTGTATATCGTTTATGAGATTTGTCGCTTGGTGTTCCTTGCGGCCAACTGGAGTGTGTTTTCCGATTCCATCACTTGGAGCTCGTTTGGCGAGATGCTGCATGGCAGTTGGTATTTTGACACTTCTGCCATCCTCTATACCAATGCACTCTATGCACTCTTGATGCTTTTCCCCATCCATTACAAGGAGACCGGTGTGTATCAGAAGATAGCCAAGTGGGTGTTTGTCGTGTGCAACGGCATCTGTGTCGTTGCCAATTTGGTGGATTGTGTGTATTTCAAATATACTACCCGCCGCACTACAGTGACCGTCTTTTCTGAGTTTAAGAACGAGAAGAACTTAGGCAGTATCTTTGGTATGGAACTGATCAACCATTGGTACTTGGTGCTGATAGGCGTTGTCTTGATTGTAGGCCTGTGGTTCCTTTACCGTATGCCGAAGGGCAAGGCACCAGTGGAGGTCTCACGTCCTTATCGTCTCAAGCCGATGCTCCGCTACTATGTGGTGCATCTGCTGTGCCTGTTGGTTTTCGTACCGTTTTGTGTGGCAGGTATGCGTGGAGGTTTCACCACCGCTGTGCGCCCTATCACCATTAGCAACGCCAATCAGTATGTGGACCGTCCACAGGAGGCAGCCATCGTGCTGAACACTCCGTTCTCTATCATCCGTACGATAGACAAGCCTATCTTCGTGGTGCCCAACTATTATACAGAGCAGCAGCTCGATGCTATCTATTCCCCCATCCATACACCGGACGACTCGTTGGTGAAGCGCAAGAAGAACGTGGTGGTCATCATTATTGAGAGCTTCGGAAGGGAGTATATCGGTGGGTTCAACAAGTGGCTCGAAGGGGGGAAGTACAAGGGATATACGCCTTTCGTCGACTCGCTGATGCAGCACAGCGCCACCTATCTTTATTCCTATTGCAATGGCAGGAAGAGCATCGACGGTATGCCCAGCATCCTGTCGAGTATCCCGATGTTTGTGGAGCCTTTCTTCCTCACGCCTGCCTCTATGAACAATGTTAGCGGACTGGCTGGCGAACTGAAGAACGAGGGCTATTATTCCGCTTTCTTCCATGGTGCCGAAAACGGCTCGATGGGATTCCAGGCATTTGCCCGCACCACAGGGTTTACGGATTATTTCGGTCGCACGGAATACAATGCCGACAAGCGTTTTGGCGGTGACAAGGACTTCGATGGTACTTGGGCTATTTGGGACGAACCGTTCATGCAGTTCTATGCCACCAAGATGGGCGAAATGAAAGAACCTTTCATGACGGCTCTCTTCACGGCCTCCTCCCACCATCCGTATGTCATCCCCGAGGAATACAAGAAGGTTTATCCCGAGGAGGGCATCGTTATTCACAAGTGTATCCGTTATACCGACAACGCTTTGCGCAAATTCTTTGCCAAGGCGAAGACGATGCCTTGGTATAAGAACACCGTCTTCGTAATCACCTCAGACCATACCAATCTGAGCGACCATGAGTATTACCAGACCGACCTTGGTGGCTTCTGCTCGCCCATCATCTTCTTCGACCCAAGCGGCGACATTAAGCCAGGCATGCGCGATGCCATTGCCCAGCAGATAGACATCATGCCCACGATATTGGATTATCTGGGTTATGATAAGAAATATGTCGGATTCGGCATCGACCTTTTCAACACTCCAGCCAAGGATACATGGGCCGTGAACTACAACAATGGCTTCTACCAGTATGTGAAGGGCGACTACCTGCTGCAGTGGGACGGCCAGAAGACGAAGGCCCTCTACCGCTTCCGTACCGACCTGTTGCTGAAGAACAATGTGGCTGCGCAAGAGCCCAAGGTTCGCAAGGCGATGGAGCGCGAGGTGAAGGCCGTCATCCAGTCGTATATGGAGCGAATGACCAAGAACGAGCTAGTGGTGAAATAACATTTCGTATTTGGAGTGAGAGCTTTTTGTAGTAAAAGGAAATGAAAACTAATATTATAATTGAAATATATGAGTGATAATAAGATATCGGTGGTGATCAACACCTACAACGCCTCACGCCATTTGGCGAGGGTCTTGGATTCCGTCAAGGACTTCGACGAGATTGTCATCTGCGACATGGAGAGCACGGACGACACCCTGAAGATAGCCGGAAGGTATGGCTGCAACGTGGTGACATTCCCCAAGGGCGACTGCGTGAGTGCGGAGCCTGCTCGCACCTTTGCCATCCAGAGTGCGTCCTGCAAGTGGGTGCTGGTGATAGATGCCGATGAATTGGTGACATCCCAGTTACGGGATTACCTCTATGAGCTGATAGCTCGAGAGGATGCGCCCCAAGGCTTGTGGATTCCCCGCAAGAATTATTTCATGGGGCGGTTTATGCACTGTTTCTATCCCGACTATCTCTTGCGCTTCTTCGTGAAGGAAGGCACCACATGGCCTCCCTATGTCCATACCTTCCCCGAGGTAAAAGGCTGCAAGCAGTGGATTTCTGCCAAGCGACAGGACTTAGCTTTCATTCATCTTGCCAACGATTCCATCCGCAGTCGCATCGACAAGACCAACCAGTATACGGAGGGCGAGGTGGCGAAGAAGAAAGGCAAGCACTATGGCATGATGGCCCTTCTATGGCGACCTTTCTTCCGGTTCTTCAAGGCTTATATATTAAAAGGTGGCATCCGCGACGGCAAGGCTGGGTTCATCTGTGCCTGCTATGAGGGTATCTATCAATTCGTGGCTGTGAGTAAGATGATGGAAAAATCGTGTTTTAGTGAATTTTGTGTTAAATAAATTGCATAATAGCAGTATTTACACTACCTTTGCAGACATTATGAGAATTGACATCATTACCGTATTGCCCGAAATGCTGGAAGGATTCGTCAACGAGTCCATCTTGGCACGTGCCCAGAAGAAGGGTCTCGCTGAGATTCATCTGCACAACTTGCGTGATTACACATCCGACAAATGGAGACGCGTGGACGACTATCCCTATGGGGGAAGTGCCGGAATGGTAATGCAATGCGAACCCATCGACCGCTGTATATCTGCCCTCAAGGCCGAGCGAGACTATGATGACGTCATCTATGTGTCGCCCGATGGTGAGACTTTCAACCAGAAGATAGCCAACGAGATGTCGATGCAGGGCAACCTCATTATCCTTTGTGGCCATTACAAGGGCATCGACCAAAGAGTGCGCGACCATCTCATCACCCGCGAGATTTCCGTTGGCGACTATGTGTTGACAGGCGGTGAACTTGCCGCCGCCATCATTGCCGATGCCACGATAAGGCTGGTTCCTGGAGTCATCAGCGACGAGCAGAGTGCCCTCTCCGATTGTTTCCAGGATGACATCCTCGCTGCCCCCATTTATACTCGCCCCGCCAACTACAATGGATGGGAAGTGCCGGAGATTCTGCTGAGTGGCAACGAGGCGAAGATTAGGCAGTGGGAGTTTGACCAGGCAATGGAGCGCACCAAGCGATTGCGCCCCGATTTGCTCCAGTAACAGAGTCGTGCCTTTCTTGCGTGTGATTTTTCGACAATAACCACAAGGAATTGTATCTTCACCTACGAGAAATCTCCGTTCCGTACTACTGAACGCACATTCACAAGTGTTGAACGGCCGTTCAACACTACTAAACGCACATTCAACACTACCGAACGGAGATTACTTATAGGGATTAAGTAATGATTAAAAAATAAGTTGGTACATTTCTCATGGGCGAAGCTACAATTCCCTGCCTGAGTGGTACGGCGGGGGCGTCGTACCTCCTATGATTGCCTTTTCTGGCAA
>CAVGLH010000044.1:0-17958 GCA_963630065.1 Bacteroides fragilis
CCGCCACATCCCTGCGCTTCTTCATCTGCGCCAAGAGCCACGAGCGGGAAATCACGGCGTGTGCCTTCAAGAGTTCCAGGCTGGATGTGGCACTCATCTCGCTGCTGATGACACTCTCCAAGTACTTTTCTACCGGCAGCTCATTGATTGCGCAGATTTTGTCGGCCTCTACCACGAAACGGAGGGTTCCGAGGAAGGTCTGCGTCTCCTTTCGCTCCCAATGAAAGTTGACACCGATGGTAACGTCGCTCAGCGAGAACGAGGCATCGGCACTCTGCGGGTGGAAGGTGAGCTGACTATACTGACTGCCGTTCCAAAGCACTCCCCCCTCAAAGAACCGGACCACTTGTTCGCCAGTCATGGTCTCGCCCTTGGCAAGGTAAGGCTTGTTGAGCGAGAAGCGGATTTCCTGACCGCTCACGATGCCCACCGTCACGTCGGGCTGCTTACCATTATTATATAAGGTGGAAGCAGACTGCTGCTCCTCCGCCTTCGATGCCTTAAGCTTGGTGATGATGCATTCCATCTTTTCCCAAGAAACACCACACTCCTGCAGGATGGCCTCCGCACTCTCATCGGTCAACTTTCGGAAGTCTTCCTCACGAGGGGTGACGATGAGTCCGCTCATGTCGAGTGCCCCGGGCGAAACCATCACCTGGGCAGCCCCCTCGGCAAAATAAGTCTCCGGCCGGTGTTTCTCCCTGGGAATCACCACACTGATGTAGTCCTCGCCCTTGCGCCAAGCCACGATGTTCATCATCGGCTCGGTCTCATCGCCACGCAGCGGCATCGACTGATAGAGACGGCGGAAGAGAGCCTCGTCGCTGTCCTCGCTCTTCGAGAGGATGACGAAGGCGGGAACCACGAAGTCGCGCACCACTGCTATCTTCTCCTCGTCGTTGAGCGAGATGACATCGGCAAGGTTGCGGGAGAGTCGCTGCCAATTGGTCTGCAACGGCAAGATGCCACTCGCACCAGCCTGAAAGTGAAGGTGGTCGGGAGCTGAAGCTCCACACTTCGGGCCATTGTAAAAGACCATCAACTCGCTATGCAAGCTCAGGAAGCGGTGCATCTCGCCATAATTGCCGAGTATCGCCTGTGGCTGGTGCTTGCGGGCAGGAATGGTGAAATGGACGGGCAGGATGGGAAATGGATTGACCAAAAGCTGGAACCGGTCGTCTATCTGCTTTGCCATCTGCTCCTTGGGGCGATTCTTGTCGCAAAGGAAGCAAGGGCGCTCGCCCAAGGTCTTCTTATCTATCTTAGCCCCTGTACTCACGATGCGGGCAGGGTTCCACTGCAGCTTCACCAAGTCGGAGAGCTGGCGGAATTCGACATGCTTGAGGTCGCGGAAGCGATGGCGGGCTTCCGCCCACTTCTCCAACTGCCGGTTGAAGAAACGCGAGATACTGCTGTCCTCCATGATGTCAGCCTTGCCCTGCAACATCTGCTGACGAGCCTTCAGCTCCATCGTGCGAAGTCGGTCCTTGTAGAGATTGTTGGCATTCACCCGGTCGATGCTCAATGCAGCATCACTATTGCCTCCCCAGCGACGGCAGAGGTAAAGCTCATCGTAGATTCTGCCGATGCGGTAGCGGCGCGAGAAAGCCAAGCCGAGCGCATAGTCCTCGCCATAACTCGTGTTAGGGAACTGTATCTGTCTTACCAGCGGAGTGAAGAAGGCGCGGGGTGCGCCCAATCCGTTAATGCGCAGAGCATTGTTGCATCCGTTTTCATCGGTCCATTCCTTGTGGTCGATGAGTCCTGGAGGCAAGGTGTTGAGGTCGAAATCACACATGCGATAAGAGCCTATCATCATCGCAGCCTTCTGCTTGTGGAAGGCATCCACAATCTTCTGAAGGGTCTTGGGCGAAGAATAGAGGTCATCGCTGTCGAGTTGGACGGCGAACTTGCCGCAGTGGTCGCTGTTGACGGCTACATTCCAACAGCCGCCAATGCCAAGGTCGTTTCTCTCGGGTACAATCTGAATGAGGCGGCCTGCCATCTTGTCATTCTTCGCCTCCATTTCACGGGCTATCTCGGAGAGGATTTCACCCGTACGGTCGGTGGAATGATTGTTCACCACGATGACATTAAACTTGAAGTTGGCCTTTTGGCTGAGGGCACTCCTTACGGCGTCGGCAATGGTCTTCTCACGGTTGAAAACCGGGATGACCACCGAAGCCTCATACTCGAACTCCTGCTCGTCGAAGTCGGGCTGGCGATAGAAATTGGTGTCCACCAAGGCACCCACTTTCTCCAGGTGCTGGGTGCAGGCTTTCTCCATCTCTATCTGTACCTCCCGGTTGCGGGGATTCACATAGTCGAACTGCTTCTCGCCGCTCTTTCTGGTGTCGAGTTCGTCCTCTGTATACAGGAACTCGTTGAGGTGGAAGATTTCGCCCACGCGGCTCAGGTAGAGACGAAGGTCGTAGAGTCCGGCATACTGATACTCGGCTCGGTCCTGCAGGGCTACGAAGTCGTAGAGGCACTGCGACTTGACGAGCCAAAGGCTTCCGAAGTCGAAATCGTCACGAAGCGAGCCCTTCTGATAGTCGATGACGGGATGCTTCACGAGCTGTCCCTCTTCCACGGAATAGTGGTCGGCATAAACCATCACGGCATCCGTATCATCCGCCGTGCGGAGAAAACGTTCCAAGGCATAGAGTCCCCAACGGACTGGAGTGGTCTTGGTGCAAATCATCACATAGTCGGCATCGGCACTCTCGGCGATGCTGCTCACGGTGTTGGAACTCTCCAGCCGGTCAATGACCACAAAGGTGCAGCCGTCAGGCACTTGATGGCAGGCGGCGAAGTCGGCGCTCACCAGGAGGTTGATATGCTGGACTGTCTTGTCATCATGCAGTTGGGAAACGGCCTCACAGGCTGTTTCCAAGTCTTCACAAGGCAAGAAAAGGTCTATTTTTTCTCTCATTTTAGCATTTTATATTAAATTATGTGGCAAAGGTACTATTTTTTCGCCAAAAAACACTATCTTTGCAGTATGAATAATGAAAAAAAATATCTTCTCGGCCTCACACTTGCCGAACTGAAGCAGGTGGCGAAGGACTTAGGGATGCCCGCCTTCACCGGTGGGCAGATGGCGAAATGGCTCTATGAGCAGCATGTGAGGAGCATCGACGAGATGACCAACATATCGAAGGCCAACCGTGCGAAACTCGCCGAAGAATACGAAATAGGATGCTTCGAACATTCGGATGCGCAACACTCTGTGGACGGTACCATCAAGTACCTCTTCCCCACCCGGTCGGGCAAATTCGTGGAGACAGTCTACATCCCCGACAAAGACCGCGCCACTCTGTGCGTGTCCTCCCAAGTGGGCTGCAAGATGAACTGCCTCTTCTGCCAGACGGGCAAACAGGGCTTCGAGGGAAGTCTGCCCGCCGGCGACATCCTGAACCAGATATACTCGCTGCCCGAGGTGGACAAGCTGACCAACATCGTGTTCATGGGACAGGGCGAGCCGATGGACAACCTCGACAACGTGCTCCGCGCCACGGAGATTCTGACCGCCCCATATGGCTGGGGATGGAGCCCCAAGCGCATCACCGTCAGCTCAGTGGGCATCAAGGGCAAGCTGAAGAGATTCCTGGAGGAAAGCGAGTGCCACGTGGCAATATCCATGCACGACCCCATCCCAGAGGAGCGTGCCGAGCTGATGCCTGCCGAACGGGGAATGGGCATCGAGCAGGTTGTAGAGCTGCTGCGCAACTACGACTTCTCCCACCAGCGCCGCCTCTCCTTCGAATACATCGTGTTCAAGGGCGTGAACGACAGCATGCAGCACGCCAAGGCCATCATCAAATTGGTGAAAGGCCTAGACTGCCGCTTCAACCTCATCCGCTTCCATCAGATTCCGGACATTCCGCTGCACGGCGTGGACGACCAGAAGATGGAACAGTTCCGCGACTACCTCACCGCCCATGGCGTGTTCACCACCATCCGCGCCAGCCGCGGCCAGGACATCTACGCCGCCTGCGGACTGCTCAGCACCTCAAAGAAAATCGGAGAAATAAGAGAGCATGAGGAGGAAGAGAAACATCTGCACGGAAAAACAGAAAGAAAATGGCTTGAGAATCTATAAAGGTTATGGGGATATTTGCTAGAAAAGCTATAAAGCTATCTCTGGTTTCCCTCCTGCTCTTCGTCCTGACAACAGGATGCCAAGAAGGAAGAAACGGCCGGCTGCCAGCCAGCACAGGACAACCCTACGAGGTGGTGCTGGAAGGCGACACCGACAGCATCGTGACCAAGATACTGACGGAAGAAGTGACGGGACTGCCCCAACCCGAACCGCTCTGCAACATCATCAGCGTGAAACGCGGAAAGGCAAGGGCCAGCTACCGGATGGTAAGAACCCGCGTCGTAGTGGACATCAACAAGCGGCACAAGGCATTCTCCGCCAAGACCACCCGAGACGAGAACGCCTCGCCACAACTCGTGGTGCGCATCAACGCACAGTCGGTGGAACAACTCAGAGCCATGCTCTCCAACGGCAAGAACGCAGAGCAAATCCGCACCGCCATCAACCAAAGCGAGTTGAAGCACCTAGCCTCCCTCATCAAGCAGAACCCCGAAAAGCAAAGGGAGGTGAAACGGATGTTCGGCATCGATATGAAGATACCCGCATCCCTGGATGCCAGCAAGAAAGCAAAGGGATTCCTATGGCTCAGCAACAATGCCAGCTCAGGGATGCAAAACCTCCTCTTCATGAGAGTGAGGAGAAAAGCGGGAAAAGACAGTCTGCAGCTACAGGTGGACAGCATCCTTCACAAAAACATGCCGGGCGAGACCGACAGCATGTATATGACCATTCCCCACTTGGCTGAGAGAGGGCTATGGGAAATGAAGGGAGATGCCATGGGAGGCCCCTATATAAAGGAACAAAAGGGAGACATCATCGTCATTGCCTTCGTCTACGCCCCAGAAAAGAAAAAAAGAAATTTAACTAAACAGCTCGAAGCTGTTCTAACGACAATAAAATAAGAAAAATGGACAACAAGAAAATCAGGGTGGCCATCACCCACGGCGACACTAACGGTGTCGGATACGAGCTCATTTTTAAGTCATTCTCAGAGCCTGAGATGTTGGAGTTTTGCACCCCTATCATCTACGGTTCTCCCAAAGTGGCAGCCTACTATCGCAAGGCGATGAACCTGCCTGCGCAGTTTTCCATCATCCAGAAGGCCGAGGACGCCGAGGACGGACGCATCAATCTTCTGGCAGCCGTGGAAGAGGAGGTGAAGGTAGACATGGGAATGCCGACAAACGAATCCGGCGAGGCAGCCATCAAGGCACTTGACCGCGCCATGACAGACTATCGCAACGGCCACTACGACGTGCTCGTGACAGCTCCCGTGAGCAACCAGAACATACACATCGAGGGTTATACATTCACCGGCCACCAAGACTATATCGAAACCTGCGTGGGCGACGGCAAGAAGAGTCTCAACATTCTTTGCGGTTCCAACCTACGCATAGCCAGCCTCACTGGCAAGTCGCCTCTCAAGGACGTGCCAGCAGCCATCACCCAGGAATCTATCAGCGAGAAGGTGACGCTAATGCATCAAGTGCTCAAGCGCGACTTCCTCATCGACAGCCCACGCATTGCCGTGCTGGCCCTCAACCCCTGCGACGACGAGGACTTCAGCTGCGGCACCGAGGAGAAGGAAATCATCATCCCCACCATCGACCAATTGGCCGAGAAGGGCATTCAAGTGTTCGGTCCCTATGCCAGCGACGAATTCTTCGGAAGAGGCTATTTCGCCGAGTTTGACGGAATCATCGCCATGTACCACGACCAGGCCAGCACTGCTTTCCACTCCATTAGCGACGAGGACGGTGTAATCTACACGGCAGGTCTCAACATCGTACACACGGCGGCAGACACTACGCCGGGCTACAGCATCGCCGGCACCAACCAGGCCGACCCTACAGCCTTCCGCCAAGCCATCTATCTGGCCACCGACACCTTCCGCCATCGCCACGACTACGACGAGGAGCGCGAGAATCCTCTACCCAAACTCTATCGCGAGAAGCGCGACGAGAGCGAGAAAGTGCGCTTCGCCATCCCCAAGAGCAAGGCAAAAAGTTAAAAAACAACTATTTTTAGGCTAACATTGCCGATTATTCAAAAAAAATGTGTAATTTTGGCAGCTAAATGGATACTTCCGAACTTCAAAAAATAAAACAGCGTTATAATATCGTCGGCAACAGCGATGGATTGAACCATGCCCTCGATGTCGCCCTACAAGTGGCACCGACCGATCTCTCCGTGCTTATCATTGGTGAGAGCGGCGTGGGCAAGGAGATTATCCCGAGAGTAGTTCACGACAACTCGCCTCGCCGAAGGGAGAAATATTTTGCCATCAACTGTGGCAGCATCCCCGAGGGCACGATCGACAGCGAACTCTTCGGTCATGAAAAAGGTTCCTTCACCGGAGCCATCGGCGAGAGCGAGGGATATTTCGGAATAGCCAACAAGGGCACCATCTTCCTTGACGAGGTGGGTGAGCTGCCCATACAGACACAAGCCCGACTACTCCGTGTGTTGGAGACAGGCGAGTACATTCGCGTAGGAGGCACGGAAATCAGAAAGACCGACGTGCGCATCGTGGCAGCCACCAACGTGAATATGCGCAAGGCGGTGAGCGAGGGACGTTTCAGGGAAGATCTATACTATCGTCTGAACACCATCCCCATACAAATGCCGCCCCTCAGAGAGAGGGGAAACGACATTCTGCTGCTCTTCCGCCTCTTCGCCATGCAGATGGCCGACAAATACCGTCTGCCCAAGATAAGCCTCACGGACGAAGCCAAGCAGATGATGCTAAAATACAAATGGCCAGGCAACGTAAGACAACTCAAGAACATCACCGAGCAGATGTCGGTGCTCAGCCGCGAAAGAGAGGTGGACGCCAAGACCCTCAGCCAGTTTATCCCACAGGACGAGGAGACCACGCAACTGGCCACCATACAGCCTACAGACAAGGGAGAACACTCCTACGCCAACGAGCGAGAACTGCTCTACAAGATACTCTACGAGCTTAGGGGAAGCGTGAGCGACATGAGGCGCGAGATGGACGAGATGCGAAAGCAACTGGAAAAGAACAGAAACGCCTCGCCGTCAAGCGACTACCTGACGGGAAAGTCGATACCGCAGTCTCCCTACCCCACCCCCGTCCATAGCGACGAGCCGCTACAAAACACGCACGACTTGAAGCAAGCATTCGGAAAGCCTGAGGTGGAGGACGCTGTGGCGGAGGAAATCAACGAGACCGAAGAGGCTGAGGAGAACCTCAACCTCAACGACCTGGGCAAAATGATGATAGAGAAAGCACTGGAAAGAAACAACGGCAACCGCAAGAAGGCTGCCGACGAACTGGGAATTTCAGACCGCACCCTCTATCGCAAAATCAAGAAATACGAACTTTAAGAAATGAAAAAGGTACGCGCGTACATATATATAATTGGTTTGATACTCCTGGCAGGAGTGACAGCTGCATGTTCCGTGAGCTACAAGTTCAACGGAGCAAGCATAGACTACACCAAGACCAAGACCATACAGATAGCGGAATTCCCCATCCGAAGCTCTTATGTATGGGGGCCTATGGGGCCGCTCTTCAACAACGAGCTGAAAGACAAGTTTGCCAAGGGAACCCAACTGACACAGGTGAGCCGCAACGGAGATCTGAAGATAGAGGGAGAAATCACGCAATATTCACAGCGCAACAAGTCGGTTTCGAGCGAGGGATACTCTGCACAAACAGAGTTGAGCATGACGGTGAACGTACGCTTCACCAACAACAAGAACCACGCCGAGGACTTCGAAAAGCAGTTCTCCGCTACCGCAAGCTATCCAACCACACAGAGTTTGAACTCTGTCCAAGAAGAACTCGTCACCGAGATGGTGGAGAAAATTGTAAACGATATCTTCAACGCCACCGTGGCAAACTGGTAATCTGTTAGAAGTAAAATTAAAAATATCAAAGAAGTGGAACTGAGCAGATTAATAAAGCATCCAGAGGAAATGAACCGGGAGACCCTCCATGACTTGAGAGCACTCCTGGCTCTCTATCCGTACTATCAGACGGCCCGCCTGCTGATGCTGCAAAATCTGTACTTGCTCCACGACACCAGTTTCGACGAAGAACTGAGGCGCGCAGCCATCTACATCACCGACCGCAAACGTATATTCGAAATGGTAGAGGCGGCACATTATCAGATAGAGAGGGTAAGAGAGAAAGGCACCGCCAACGGAAGAAAACTACAGGAAGACGGCAAGAAGCAGGACCGCACCAGCGACCTCATCAACAGTTTCCTCGACTCTCTGCCTGTGGACACCACACAAACCGACGGAGAGAATAAAGACAAAAAGCGAAAACCGACTCTCGCTGACGCAACCATGGACTATGTGTCCTACCTCATGGAAACTGAAGGCGAAAAACAAGACGAACAGGGTTCACGAACTATCAGTCTCATAGACAACTTCATGGAAGATGGTGGGTTCAAGTTCAACAAGTTGGAGGACAACGAGGAATACAAACCCGAGTTCTCCCCAGAGCTTACACCGAGCGAGGGCAACGAGGAGACGGAAAACGGCGGAGTGTTCACGGAGACCCTTGCCCGCATCTACATCAAACAAGGCAAGTATGAGCGCGCAATAGACATCATTAAGCGCCTACAACAGACCCATCCCGACAAAAAAGGGTACCAGCAGGATCAGATACGATTCTTGAAAAAACTTATTCTGAACAACCAGAATAAAAATAAAGAAGGAGAAAATAAATAATAAATAAAACTAGTTTTAAAAAATGGCTTACACATTATTAGTAGTATTAATCGTCCTGGCATCATTGCTGATGATTTTCATCGTGCTCATCCAGGAGTCAAAGGGAGGTGGACTTGCAAGCAACTTCTCTTCAACCAATTCTATCATGGGTGTTCGCAAGACCACCGACATCGTGGAAAAAATCACATGGGGCCTCGCTATTGCGATGGTCATCATCAGCGTGGCCTGTGCCTACGTTGCCCCACAGGCTGAGGGTGAGAAGAGTGTGATGGAGGGCGCACCCCAGGAACAAACGGCTTTGCCAGCAATGCCAGGCGCAAGCAAGGATGCCTCTGCTCCAGCAGCAGGTGCGGCAGCAACACCAGCAGCAGGTACCAGCAAGGATGCTTCAAAAACTCCGGCAACCGACACCCAGAAGGCAGCTCCAGCAGCTGATGGTGCTCAAAAAACAGCCCCATCAGTGCCCACAGGACCTGCAAAATAAAAAAAATGAAAAAAAGTACGGAAAAAATTTGGTGGAACCATTTTTTTTCCGTACCTTTGCACTCGCTTAAAAGAAATAACAATTCGAGTAAGCAAGTTAACTAACATGGTGGATGTAGTTCAGTTGGTTAGAGCGTCAGATTGTGGTTCTGAATGTCGTGGGTTCGAGTCCCACCCTCCACCCTCAACTTAGGGAAATTCCTGCAAATCTTTGGGTTTGCAGGAATTTTAGTATTTGTACAAAACTTATCAGGAACAAAAAAATCATCCGCCTAGCGGATGATTTTCACTTGTCCATCCTTCCCAATCTTCACGATACTGGAAGGTTGATGGGGTTTATGCTCCTGTCGACGAGCCCAGCACACATAGTCTACAGCCTCCAATATCTCGTGCGATATGTCGCGGTAGTTCTGTGCGGCAGGTTCACCGCTTACATTGGCACTGGTGCTCACTATGGGTTTCTGGAATCGGTAGCAAAGCTGCTTGCTGAAAGACTCGTAGGTCACTCTCATCGCCAGCGAACCGTCCTCGGCTACCAAGTTGCTTGCCACTCCCGTAGCGTCGTCGAGAATCACCGTGGTGGGCTTCACGGGCATAGCCACGTCGATGAAGTCCCACGCCACCTGGGGTACGTTGCGGAAATACCGGGCCATGCGGTCGGCGGAGTCGATGAGGCAAATAAGTGCCTTGGAGTCGTCGCGCTTCTTGATTTCATACACTTTCTTCACGGCCTCGGGGTTGGTTGCGTCGCAGCCTATGCCCCACACTGTATCGGTAGGATAAAGTATCACCCCACCCTTTCTCATACAGTCGACGGCCTTCTTGATGTCTTCTTCCTGTGTCATTTCTTCTTATTTCTTATTCTCAAAAATCACTATCCACATCGCGCTTCATGCACTCGTAGTAGGAGATATCTTTCATTCCGTTGAGAAAATCGCGGACCTCCATTCGTTTCTTGCCCGCCAACTGCAATTCCAGAATACCGAGCCACTTATCTACACACGCCACCTGCAGATGGTTGTCCACTACTCTGAACGATCCAACGGGAGCCTCGCCCCTCGACTCACTCGTTTTCCAGGCCTTGAAAATCTTCAACACCTGCACCTTCGCCGCACTCTCCTTGCGCGCCGGATGCTCGCTGGGTTTGGGAAATTTAACGTACTCATCGGTCTCCGCAGGTTCTTTGTTAGGGTCGTCGAAGAAAACCACGGGCTGTTTCTTCTTCAGTTCTGTCCAGGCTCCTGGATAGGGGGAAAGCCCGCGGATAAAGTCGAACACCTGCTTGGCTGGCTTATGGAAGTCAATGCGGCAAGTGTCCTTGAATATCTTGGGAGCAGGCTTCAGTTCCACGTCCGCGCCTACCATCTCTTCCTGAGGCTGAGTGGACAATTTGCCGTTAGCTGCCAGAAGGGCATCGATGGTCTGTAAGGCCAGTTCTGCTCCTAGATGCATCAGTCCATCGTAAACATATTCCACGTCAGCATGTTCGGGGATGGGGAATCTCTTCTGCATGATGATGCGCCCCGTGTCGATGTCGTGGTCGAGGAAGAAAGTGGTCACTCCTGTCTCCTTCTCTCCATTGATGACAGCCCAGTTGATAGGTGCGGCTCCACGATACTGGGGCAGCAGGGCGGCATGAACATTGAACGTACCAAAACGCGGCATGGCCCACACCACTTCGGGCAGCATACGGAAGGCCACCACTACTTGCAGATCGGCCTTGTAGGAACGCAGTTGCTCAACGAATGCGGGGTCTTTCATCTTCACCGGCTGCAACACGGGCAACGAGTGCTGCAAGGCATACTGTTTCACCTGCGAAGGTTGCAAGGTGTCCTGATGGCGTCCCACTGGTTTATCGGGCTGGGTGACTACCGCCACCACGTTGTAGCCTCCCTCCACGAGACTCTTGAGGCTCTCCACCGCAAACTCGGGGGTGCCCATGAAAACGATTCTCAAGTCTTTCTTCTCCATAAATACATCTCCTTCGTTAAACATTAGTACTTATATTTTTATTCCGCCGAAATGTCTGCCACAATCTTTCTGTAAACCGAATAGAGGCGCGTGCGACTAATGTAGCCTTGCAATACACCCGTCACGTCTACTACAGGGAGCTGGGCGGCATCCGTCTGCTCAAATTTTTTCATCACATTGTCCATCGACTCGTTAGCCAAGAGGACAGCCGAGGGTTGCGACATCAGCTGGCTCACCTTGAAATGGGTGTACAGCTCCGTACGGAAGATAATGTGCCTTATCTTGGTTATGTCCACCACGCCCAGCAGTACGCCGGCACTGTCAAGGACGGGCAGGAAGTTGTTGTTGCTACGACTTATCTCGCTCACCAGCTTGCCCATCGGCAGGTCTGGCAACACGGGGTGATAGTCTTTCTCCACCATGCTTTGCATGCCCATCAGCGTGAGGGCAGCGCGGTCGATGTGGTGGGTGAGCAGCTTGCCCTCCCTGGCCAGTCGCAGGGCGTAGATGCTGTGGCTCTCGAATACGCTGATGGTGAGCAATGAAGAAATACACACAATCATCAGCGGCATGAAGAGCTGGTAGCCGCCCGTAAGTTCGGCGATGAGGAAGATGCCAGTGAGGGGAGCATGCATCACACCCGTCATCACGCCAGCCATTCCCATCAGTGTGAAATTTTGCTCGGGTACGTAGACTCCCACTTCGTAAATGTTCCACAAACGGGCAAAGAGGAAGCCAGCAAAGCCGCCGATGAAGAGCGAAGGGGCGAAGGTTCCGCCGCAGCCGCCGCTACCGTTAGTGGCCGAGGTGGCAAACACCTTGGTGAAGGTGACCAGAGCGATGTAGAGCACCAACAGGTGGTTGTAGCCATAGAAAAGCGAATTGCCCATCACCTGCCCCCACTCTGCCTCGTTGCGGCCCGTGAGCAGAATATTGACAGCCGAATAGCCCTCACCATAGAGAGATGGGAACAGAAAGATGAGCGAACTGAGTATCAGTCCGCCAAACATCAGCTTGACATAGGGATATTGATTCAGTTTGGCGAAGAATCCCTCGCAAGCCGACATCGTACGCATGAAGTAGAGGCTCACCAATCCGCAAAACACCCCCAGCAAGATGCAGGCGGGAGTGCGGTCCAGCTCCCAGGGATTGGTCAGTACGAAGTCGAAAAGGCTCTTGGAGCCGCTCAGGATGTAGGTGAAACAAGTGGCAGTGACACAGCTGATGAGGATGGGCAACAGAGATGCCATGCTCAAGTCTACCATCAGCACTTCGAGTGTGAACACGAGTCCGGCTATCGGAGCCTTGAACACACCAGCGATAGCGGCAGAGGCTCCGCAGCCTACGAGCAAGATCATCGTCTTCTTGTCCATACGGAACATCTGCCCCAGATTGCTGCCGATGGCCGATCCGGTAAGCACGATAGGCGCTTCAGCACCCACAGACCCACCGAAGCCGATGGTGATTCCGGAGGCCACCACCGACGACCAGCAGTTGTGCCCCCTGAGACGGGAATTCTTGGTGGAGATGGCGTAGAGCACGCGGGTAATGCCGTGGGAGATATTGTCACGCACCACATACTTAATGAAAAGTGACGTGAGGTAGATTCCCACGATGGGGAAGAGCAGGAAGAGCAAGTTGTAGGTGCTCTTCTCGAATCCCGAGGTGAGCAACACTTGTATCTCATGCACGATTGCGTGGAGGAAAAATCCCGCCACCGAAGCCAAAAGTCCGATGAGAAAGGCGAGAATGAGCGTCATCTGGCGGTCGGAGATATGCTCCTTCTGCCAGTCGACGATTCTTGCCGTCCATCCCTTGTCCTTGTTATCTATCAACTCTTCATCCATTACTGTTTTTACTTTTATTCCTTTTTACCTTATATTATCAGAATTCCGACGTAAAGTGGAACTTGATGTGCTCGAAATCTTGCTGCGCCATACTCAACACGTAGCCCGAATCGGCGAGGAACACGTCGCGACCCTCGATGTCCTTGGCCATATACTGGTATTTGCGCTTCTTGAAGTTCTCCAGCTCCTGCTCGTCGTCGGCCTCTATCCAGCACGCCTTGTGCAGGTGCACTGGCTCCCAGCGGCACTTGGCGTTGTACTCGTTCTCCAGGCGATACTGAATCACCTCGAACTGCAACTGGCCCACGGTGCCCACGATGCGGCGGCCATTGAACTGGTTGACGAACAACTGGGCCACGCCCTCGTTCATCAGCTGCTCCAGTCCCTTCTGGAACTGCTTGCTCTTCATCGGGTCATCGTTTTCGATGTATTTGAAGAGGAGCGGAGAGAAGCTCGGCAATCCGCGGAAGTGCATCTTCTCGCCCTCGGTCAGGGTGTCTCCTATCTTGAATATTCCGTTGTCGGGCAAACCTACGATGTCGCCAGGATAGGCTTCGTCGATAGTGCTCTTGCGCTGCGCCATAAACTGGGTAGGCGATGAGAAACGCACGGTCTTGTCGAGGCGCACGTGATAGTAGGGCTGGTTGCGCACGAACTTGCCCGAGCAGATTTTGCAGAAGGCGATGCACGAACGATGGTTGGGGTCGATGTTGGCGGTTATCTTGAAGATAAAGCCTGTAAACTTAGGCTCCTCTGGTTTCACCTCGCGTTCCTCGGCCATCGTTGGCTTGGGTGATGGGGCTATCTCTACGAAACAGTCGAGCAACTCCTGCACACCAAAGTTGTTGAGCGCCGAACCGAAGAACACGGGGGCTACCTCGGCTGAACGATAGGTCTCCACGTCAAACTCCGGGTAGACGCCGTCAACCAATTCCAGTTCCTCTCGCAGCTGATTGGCCTCGCGCTCTCCTACCCTCTCGTCGAGTTCCTGGCTCTGGATGTCTACCTCTACCTTTTCCGTCACCCTTTGCTTGTTGGGGGTGAAGAGGTTAAGCTGATGCTCATAGATGTTGTATACACCCTTGAAGCGAGCCCCCTGGCCGATGGGCCAAGACAAGGGGCGAACCTTGATTTTCAGTTCCTCCTCCAGCTCGTCGAGCACGTCGAAGGGGTCGCGGCCCTCGCGGTCCATCTTGTTGATGAAGATGATGACAGGGGTGTTTCTCATGCGGCACACTTCCATCAGCTTGCGGGTTTGCGCCTCCACACCCTTGGCAGAGTCCACCACAATGATGGCAGAGTCAACGGCAGTCAGAGTGCGATAGGTATCCTCAGCGAAGTCCTGGTGACCCGGGGTGTCGAGGATGTTCACCTTGTAGGGGTCTCCCTCCTGTCCCTCGGGCAGGTAGTCAAACTCCATGACGGAGGTGCTTACGGAGATACCGCGCTGCTTCTCGATGTCCATCCAGTCGCTGGTGGCAGTCTTTCGTATCTTGTTGTTCTTGACGGCTCCCGCCACCTGTATCTGGCCTCCGAAGAGCAGGAATTTCTCAGTCAATGTGGTCTTACCTGCATCAGGGTGAGAAATGATGGCAAATGTTCTTCTTCTTTGTATTTCGTTCATTTATATTTTATAATTTATCATTTATAATTTATCACATATCGTCATCCTCAAACTTGAGCCCCTCGGTGCGGTCTTTGAGGTAATAGTCGCTCAGCAGTCCCACGAAGGTTGTAATCTCCTTGATGGCACGTTCGGTCTCGGGGTTGATGGTCTTCTTCTGCAATCGCAGCATCATCACGCCGTAGAGTGCATCAAGGCAAGTCTCCACCTCATTTACCTCCTTGTCACCGCGCTGGCGCAGTTCCACGATAAAAGGCAGCACCTTGTAGTATTCTGCATTATAGATGGGAAACTTGGTGCTCTGCAACAACATTCCATGCAGGTCGATTACGTCTTGCAACACCACCTTATTAATATTAAGGTGTCCCGACTCGCGCTTTCCCTCCTCGTTCATCATACGGATGAGGTTGCCAAACCAGTCCATTTCCTCGTCCTTCTGCTCAGGGGTGAAGTCAAATCGGTCAATATACTGTTTTTTGATTACGGGCAGTGAGCATCCGTAAGCACGGATGATGTCCTCGATCTGCCACATATAGAGCAAATATTCAGCTATGCTCTTCTTTCTCAATTCTTTAGCTACAAACATCTTTTAAAATGCTGAATGTTTAATATTGAATGTCAAATTGTGAACTATTTGCCTTTAGAACTCAGGGAGATGATACAAATTGAATGTCGTCCCAATGAGTGCGATGAGCGAGAAGATGATCACCACGCTTCCTATTACCTTATTTATAATGAGGATGCCATTGACATCGAACTTGCCCCTAATCTTATCGATGAGCCAAGTGAGGCCAAACCACCAAAGCAGCGCACCGAAGATGATGCTCAAGTAGCCCACGCACATCTCCAAAGGCATATCTGGCACAACGAAGGCAAACTGGGCAAAGGTGGCCATGAAAAGAAAGACGATGAGCGGATTGCTCAATGTGACCAAGAAAGCCGTAATGCCGTTGTGCAAAAGCGTGCCCTGCTTGCTACTAGACTTGTGCATATTCTTCATCGGATTGCTCTTGAAGCAATAGATTCCGAATACTAGCAACATCAAGCTACCAAAAATCTGCAGGTAGAACTTGTTCTGCGCATTATTCACAAAATCCATCACAAAGCTCATCCCCAAGCCCGTGAACAACGCATACACCATGTCGCTGCATGCGGCTCCGATGCCTGTGACGAAACCATACCAACGCCCCTTGTTCAAAGTGCGCTGGATACACAAGATGCCTACTGGCCCCATTGGGGCAGAGGCAATCACTCCTATGACAATTCCCTTGAAGATGAAGTCAAGGATATTTATCTCTATCGGAAATGCTATACTCATAACAGTGGGCAAAGGTACAAAAATTCGGGGACATCCCACAATTTTTTCCCCTAAAACTTTCCTTTTCCTATCTTTTTAGGTAAAAAAAATATTTTTCAAAAAAAAAAACTTCAAAAAGTTTGCCGTTTACTAAGTTTTGCTTATCTTTGCCCAAAAATCTGAAACATTCTAACTAATTTAAAATAGAGAAACATGACAGAAAACGAAATGAAGCCATTCGTAATTGGCCTGGACTTGGGAGGAACCAACTCCGTGTTCGGCATCGTGGATGCCAGAGGCGAAATCAAAGCTACAACCGCCATCAAGACAGGAGGCTACGAGAAAGCGGAAGACTACGTGAAAGCCGCCGTGGAAGCCTTGCAGCCCATCATCGACACAGTGGGAGGACTTGACAAGATTAAGGCCATGGGAATCGGTGCGCCTAACGCCAACTATTATACGGGCAACATTGAGTTTGCCCCCAACCTGCCTTGGGCCCACAATGGAGTGGTGCCATTGGCCAAGATGTTCAGCGAAGCTCTGGGCGGTCTGCCCGTGGCCATTACCAACGATGCCAACGCTGCGGCCCTGGGTGAGATGACCTATGGTGTGGCACGAGGAATGAAGAATTTCATCGACATCACTCTGGGCACGGGCGTAGGCTCGGGCATCGTGGTGAACGGCCAGATGGTATATGGCTGCGACGGATTCGCCGGCGAACTGGGTCATGTCATTATGGTGAGAGGCGAGGAAGGCCGCTTGTGCGGTTGTGGTAGAAAGGGGTGCTTGGAGGCATACTGCTCGGCAACGGGCGTAGCTCGCACGGCCAGGGAGTTTCTGGAGAAAAGCGACGAGCCTTCTTTGCTCCGCAATATGAAGGCAGAAGACATTACCAGCTACGATGTGAGCGTGGCTGCCAGCAAGGGCGATGCCCTTGCCCTAAGGGTCTACGACTTCACGGGCAAGATGCTCGGAGAGGCTTGCGCCGACTTCGCAGCGTTCTCTTCACCAGAGGCTTTTGTGTTCTTCGGCGGACTGACCAAGGCCGGCGACTTGCTGATGAAACCAGTGAAGGAATCATACGACAAGAACGTGCTCAAAATTTTCAAGGGCAAGGCCAAGTTCTTGGTTTCCACGCTCGACGGCAGCTCGGCAGCCGTACTGGGTGCCAGTGCAGTGGGTTGGGAAATCTAACGACGTTTCTTCCTTATAAAAAATATAACAGCCTGCAAGGTGGAAAATAACATTCCGTCCATGCAGGCTATTTTTATCTGCAAAATATTTTTACATTTCCAGCCAATTCTTGATAATCGTAGCCCCCTCGGGTGTGAGTACGCTCTCGGGATGGAACTGGATGCCGTGGATATCATACTGCTTGTGTTTCAGGCCCATGATGCAACCGTCGTCGCTCTCTGCTGTCACTTCCAGGCAGTCAGGGAACTGATCTTTGTCCACCACCCATGAGTGGTAGCGACCTATCTCTATACGCTGGGGCAAACCGGCGAAGATGGGGTCATTGCCCAACAAAGTGCATGGGGTGGCCACACCGTGGTAAACCTCGGAGAGGTTGGTGAGTTTGCCGCCGAACACCTCGCCGATGGCCTGATGACCAAGGCAAACGCCCAGCATCGGCTTCTTGCCGGCATACTGCCTGATGACATCCAGCAAGAGTCCAGCCTCCGAGGGGATGCCTGGGCCAGGACTCAGGATTATCTTGTCATACTGCTCCAGGTCGCCCATCTCGAACTGGTCGTTGCGCACAGCCGTAACATCTGCGCCCAGCTCCTTCACCAAATGAGCCAGATTATAGGTGAAGGAATCGTAATTGTCTATGATTACTACTTTCATAATTCTTCTGCGATATGAATGGCCTTTGTCAAGGCACCTAACTTGTTGTTACACTCTTCCAGCTCATACTGGTCGT
>CAVGLH010000045.1:0-17921 GCA_963630065.1 Bacteroides fragilis
CAGCCTCCGGGTAGAGGGCGTCCACATAGCAAGGGACGAATAATCCGACTTTCATTGTTGTTATAAATCCTGTTAGCTATTATACAATTCTTTCGTAGCTGCAAAAGTAACAAAATATCGGCAGAAAGCGGAAACGAGCGGCAAGAAATTCAAGATGTTGATGTTATTTAACGGAAAAAAGACAGACTTTGCAAACTAGATATTGCAGTTTTTTCATAAATTTATTTTGTTTTGTACTCAATTTGCTGTACCTTTGCAAAACATTAACAGAAATAGTACGAAATGATTGTTTGTATAGCAGAGAAACCAAGCGTGGCCAAGGATATCGCGCGCATCATCGGGGCCAACTCCTCACGCGACGGATATATGGAAGGTAACGGTTACCAAGTGACATGGACTTTCGGCCACCTGTGTGAGCTGAAAGAGCCCGACGACTATACTCCGATGTGGAAGCATTGGAGCCTGGCTGCGTTGCCCATGATTCCCCAGCGCTTCGGCATCAAGCTCATCAACGACGACGGCATCAAGCGCCAGTTTGCCACCATCGAAAAGCTGATGCAGGCCGCCGACAGCATCATCAACTGTGGTGACGCCGGACAGGAAGGAGAGCTCATCCAGCGATGGGTGATGCAGAAGGCCGGAGCCAAATGTCCCGTGAAGCGACTGTGGATTTCATCCATGACCGACGAGGCCATCAAGCAGGGCTTTCAGGAGCTGAAGGACCAGAAGGAATACCAGTCGCTCTACATGGCCGGACTCTCCCGCGCCATCGGCGACTGGATTCTCGGCATGAACGCCACACGCCTCTACACCCTGAAATATGGCCAGAACCGACAGGTGCTGAGCATCGGACGCGTACAGACACCCACCCTTGCCCTCATCGTGAACCGACAGAAGGAGATAGACAACTTCGTGTCGGAGCCTTACTGGGTGCTCGCCACCATCTATCGCGACACCCAGTTTACCGCCACCAGCGGCAAGTTCACCAGCAAGGAGGAAGGCGAAAAAGCTTTCTCCACCATCGCCGGCAAACCCTTCACCGTCACCGATGTGAGCAAGAAGAAGGGCACCGAGGCTCCGCCCCATCTCTACGACCTCACCTCGCTGCAGGTAGACTGCAACAAGAAGTTTGCCTACTCCGCCGACATCACGCTAAAACTCATCCAGAGTCTCTATGAGAAGAAATATACTACCTATCCACGTGTGGACACCCAGTTCCTGACGGACGACATCTACCCCCAATGTCCGCAGATACTCAACGGCGTGAGCCAAGTCAAGATAGCCAGTCAGCAGAAGTACCTGCCCCTCATCCAGCAGTTGGCGGCAAGCGGCAAGAACCTGCCCAAGAGCAAGAAGGTGTTCGACAACAGCAAGGTGACCGACCACCATGCCATCATCCCCACAGGCGTACCCCCCACGGGACTCACTGACATGGAAGCCAACGTATACGACCTCATCGCCAAGCGATTCATCAGCGTGTTCTATCCCGACTGCAAGTTCTCCACCACCACCGTACTCGGCGAGGTAATCAACGAGGACGGGGAGAAGCCGGAGAAGATAGAGTTCAAGGTGAGCGGCAAGGAGATTCTCGACCCGGGATGGAGAACCGTCTACGCCAAGGACGTGAAGAATGCCGACGACGATGACAATGCCGCCAACAACGGGGACGGCAACGGGGACGGCAACAAAAAGGAAGTGGTGGAGGAACGCACCCTCCCGTCGTTTGTGAAGGGAGAGTCGGGCGAACATACCCCCACACTCACCGAGAAATGGACCACGCCACCCAAGTATTACACCGAGGCCACGTTGCTCCGCGCCATGGAGACCGCCGGCAAGTTTGTGGAAGACGAGGAGTTGCGCGCAGCCTTGAAGGAGAACGGCATCGGTCGCCCATCCTCCCGCGCCGGCATCATAGAGACTCTCTTCAAGCGCCACTACATCCGTCGCCAGCGCAAGAACCTGATGGCCACTCCTACGGGCATCGAACTGATAGACACCATCCACGAGGAGCTGCTGAAGAGTTGTGAGTTGACTGGTATCTGGGAGAAAAAGCTCCGCGACATCGAGCACAAAACCTACGACCCCGCCGAGTTCATCAACGGTCTGAAAGAGCAAATCACGCAGATTGTGAACGACGTGCTGTCGGACAACAGCAACCGAAGGGTGACCATCATGACGGAGGAAGACCTCAAGAAGAAACCTGCCGCCAAGAAAGCCACTCCCAAGAAAGCCGCCGCCCCGAAGAAAACGGAAACCGCTTCGAAGACAGTGGAGGCCGACCCATTGGTAGGCAAGCCCTGCCCCGTATGCGGCAAGGGAACCATCATCAAGGGCAAGACAGCCTACGGATGCAGCAACTGGAAGGCCGGCTGCCAATACCGACAGCCTTTTTCACAGATGTAAACAAGAATAAGAATGGGAAAAATTCGTTTTTGTCATATCCTCGCCATCGCCACATGCCTGCTTCTGGCAAGCTGTGGCGCCGATAAAAACCTGAAGAAAGGAGAGAAATTCCTGGCTTTGGGTGAATACTTCGACGCTGCCGACCAATTCAAGCGAGCCTATTCCAAGACACCGCCCAAGGAACGAGACCAGCGAGGCAAGATAGCCCGGAAGATGGCTGGCTGCTACAGCAAGATCAATGCCACAGCCAAAGCCATCGCCGCCTATGGCAACGCCATCCGCTATAAGCAGGCAACTATGTCCGACCGCCTGGCCTACGCCCGCATGCTCTTGAAAAACGGAGACTACAAGCTGGCTGAGAAAGAATTCCAGGCAGTACTCGACTCCATGCCCGACAACATCCTGGCCAAGAACGGACTGAAGTCGGCACAGATGGCCCCAATATGGAAAAAGGAAGGAAGCAGATATACGGTGAAGAAGATGGACGTATTCAACTCCCGACGCGACGACTATTCGCCGATGCTCTTCGGAGAAGACAATGACCAACTCTATTTCACCTCCACCCGCAACGAGGCACAGGGCGACGAACTGAGCGGCATCACAGGCACCAAGGCCGGCGACATCTTTGTATCAAAGAAAGACGACAAGGGGAAATGGAGCAAACCAGAGGCCATCGAGTCGGAACTCAACACAGCCTACGATGAGGGAGCCTGCTGTTTCACTCCCGACGGCAAGGAGATGTATCTCACGCAGTGTGTTACCGACCCCTCCTCACCCCGCTTTGCCCAGATTGTCACCTCCCCGCGATCCGACGCAGCCTGGGGCAAGAGCACCCAACTGGAACTGACCAAGGACACCCTGAGCACCTATGCCCATCCCGCTATCTCACCCGACGGCCAATGGCTCTACTTCGTATCGGACATGCCAGGAGGCATGGGAGGACTCGACATCTGGCGCATCCGCATCACCGCAGCCGGACTGGGAGGCGTGGAAAACCTGGGCGAACCCATCAACACCCCGGGCGACGAGATGTTTCCCACCTTCCGCCCCAATGGCGACCTCTACTTCAGCAGCAACGGCCACGTGGGAATGGGCGGCCTCGACATCTATATCGCAAAGGTAGACGAAAAGACCAAGAAATACAAGATTACCCATCCCGGCTATCCCCTCAACTCGGAGGCCGACGACTTCGGCATGACTTTCGAGGGTCCCCACAACCGGGGCTATTTTTCCTCCAACCGAAAAGACGCCCGCGGCTATGACCACATCTATTCATTTGAGAATCCCGAGATAGTCACCACAATGAAAGGATGGGTATACGAAAAAGGCGGCTACGAACTGCCAGCCGCCCAGGTGATGGTGGTGGGCAACGACGGCACCTACAAGAAGCTCCCCGTGAAGGGAGACGGCTCCTTCACCATGGTCATCGAGCCGAAGGTAGACTATCTGGTAATGGCCTCGTGCAAGGGATTTCTCAACCATAAGGAGGAACTGCGCGTAGACACCGCCAACGAGAGCAAGGAGTATGTACTCCAGTTTCCCCTGGCCTCCATCACCGCCCCCGTGCTCATCGACAACATCTTCTATGATTTCGACAAGGCGACCCTTACTCCCGCCAGCACCAAGGCCCTCGACGAGCTCGTGGTATTGCTCAACGAGAATCCCCACGTCACCATCGAACTGAGTGCCCACTGCGACTACAAGGGCAACAGCGAGTACAACAAGCGTCTCTCCCAGCGCCGCGCCCAGTCTGTGGTAGACTATCTCATCCACCATGGCATCGAGAAGGAACGCCTCACCCCCGTGGGCTATGGCAAGGAACGCCCGAAGACCATCCGCAAAAAACTGACGGAGAAATATCCTTGGCTGAAGGAAGACGACGTGCTGACCGAGGAGTTCATCCTGAAGCAGACGAAGGAAAACCAGGAAATCTGCAACCAGCTGAACCGCCGTACAGAGTTCAAGGTGCTACGCACCACTTATAAGCTGTTTGACGAAAAGGGGAAATAAGCAATAATTAAAAAACAAGAAAAGCTATCAATAGAAATATGGCAAAGACATTACCTGAAGATTTCATCGCATACACACGGCAGTTGATGGGCACTGAGCTATACCAACAACTGGAACACGGCATTCTGGAGGGAGAGCCCCCCACGAGCATCCGCCTGAACCCCTTCAAATGTAAGGAGGAAGAAGACGCAGTGGAGGGAGAACCTATCCCTTGGTGCCCCGCCACAGGCCGCTATCTGGCAAATCGTCCCAACTTCACCTTCGACCCCCTGCTCCACGCTGGCAAGTACTATGTGCAGGAGGCTTCATCCATGTTCGTAGACTTGGCAATCCGCCAGCTCATCCATGAGCCTGTAGTGATGCTCGACCTCTGTGCGGCTCCTGGCGGAAAGTCTACCGCAGCAAGGGCGGCATTGCCAGAGGGAAGCCTGCTCTTCAGCAACGAGCCGATGCGCACCCGCTCGCAGATTCTCGCCGAGAACATCCAGAAGTTTGGTCATCCCGACATGATTGTGACCAACAACTATCCTCGCGACTACAAGAAGTCAAAACTGCAGTTTGATGTCATCCTCACCGACGTGCCCTGCTCCGGCGAGGGAATGTTTCGCAAGGACGAGGGTGCCATCCAGGAATGGAGCACGCAGAACGTGGAAAACTGCTGGCAGCTGCAACGGGAAATCGTGAGCGACATCTGGAACTGTCTGAAGCCCGGCGGTCTCCTCATCTACTCCACCTGCACCTTCAACACCCATGAGGACGAAGAAAACATAGAATGGATTTGCGAGACACTGGGCGCAACCCCCGTCGCCCTCCACGGCATAGACTGCTCCTGGAACATCACTGGCAATCTCCTGGCCGGCTCCGACATCCCCGTATACCGTTTCCTACCGGGTAAGACACGCGGAGAGGGCATCTTCCTGGCCGCTCTTCGCAAGACTGGCGAAGAAGAGGAAGCCACATCCACCCCAAAAGAAAACAAGAAGGAGAAAAAGCATAAAGACAAGAAAGGCAACAAGGCGAAAGCCCCGGAGATGCCCGGCGGATGGCTAAAGGGCGAGGAAGCCTTCACCGCCGTAAGCAAAGACGACGCCACCTATGCCATCCCTGCGGCATGGAAAGCCATCTACGACCAGGCCCACCAACACCTCAAGATTCTCCACGCCGGCATCAAACTGGGCACGGACAAGGGCAAGGGACTCATCCCCGACCAAAGTCTAGCCCTCTCCACGATGCTAGCCCCGGAGGCATTCCCCCAAGTGGAACTGTCCTACGAAGACGCCATCCGCTATCTTCGCAAGGAGGCGGTGAATCTGCCCGACGGGACACCCAAGGGATATGTGCTGGTAACCTACCGCCAAATGCCATTGGGATGGGAGAAGAACATCGGCCCCCGTGCCAACAATCTCTATCCGCAAGAGTGGAAAATCAAGAGCAGCCACATCCCCACCCCCTCATCAATCATAAATTGTAAATCATAAATTGTCATGCTTTCCCTCATCGCCTGCCTGGACCGCAACCATGCCATCGGCCACCAGAACCGTCTGATCTATCACATCAAGGAGGATATGGCCCGGTTCAAGGAGCTTACCACAGCCCATACCATCATCATGGGGCGCAAGACCTTTGAGTCGCTGCCCCATGGTGCCCTGCCCCGTCGCCGCAACATCATCGTCTCGCGCACTTTCGGGCATATCGAGGGATGCACGGTCTACGCTTCAGTGGCCGAAGCATTGGAACATGAGAACCATCAAGAGGAAATTTTCGTCATCGGCGGAGAAAGCATCTATCGCCAGACCCTTCCGCTTGCCGACAAACTATACCTCACCGTTGTGGACAAAGCCGCCGAAGAAGCCGACTCATTCTTCCCCAGCATAGAGGAAACAGAATGGCTGTTAACCCAAAAAGAAATGAGGAATGAAAACGGACTTCCATTTTCATTCCTCACGTATGAAAGAAAGAGATAGATAGCTTTCACCTACTCCACGTCATCATCATCCAAATCAGACTCCTTCAAATCCACCAAAGGCAACTGGCGGTCGATGGCCGAATTAAACGAGATGATGGTCTCGCTGCGCGACAAGCCCAGGGGCTGCAACTTGTCGTGGATAATCTCCAGGAGATGATGGTTGTTGACGGCGTAAATCTTGATGAACATATCAAATCCGCCCGTGGTATAGTGGCATTCCACCACCTCGGGAATCTTCTTCAACTCCTCCAACACATGGTCGAAGTTCTCCGGGTCCTTGAGATAGAGGCCCACATAGGCACAAGTCTCATAACCTATCTTTTCGGGGTCGATGATAAACTGCGACCCCTTGATGACGCCGAGATTAGTCAGCTTCGCCACTCGCTGGTGAATGGCCGCGCCGCTCACATTGCAAGCACGCGCCACCTCCAAAAAGGGGATGCGGGCATCCTGAGAAATGAGTTTCAGAATCTGCCTGTCCAAAGAATCCAATATTTGTTTTGCCATACTTCTATTAATTTAGTTGCAAAGTTAGAACAAATATTTAAGAAAAGCAACATTTTTGCCTAAAAATACAAGAAATTAATATTATTTTTCCTTTTCAGTAGACATCAATTTCCTTTTTCCACAGCCGAATAGCTCACTTTGAGAGCCTTTGCCTGCCTCAACGCCTGCTTCACATCGGTAATCACTCCCATCTTGGTGTCCTTGTCGGCCTTGATGGAAACGGTCATCAACTTCTGGTCTTCGGGCGACATGCGCTTCTTCTCAGCAGAGATATAATCCATCACCTCGGGGGCAGTGGCCATCTTGTCGTTGAGCTGTATCTGCGTGCCCCGCCCATACTTGTCATGTTGTTCCTTGGTGGGCCTGCCTATATATATATGGCTCACGGCTGATTTCTTGGTGAGCCGGGTGAGATGTTTACCTTGCGGCACACGGCACTCCACCTTCAGAGTAACCTGGCGCATATGGGTGACTATCATGAAGAAGAAGAGCACGGAAAATATCAAGTCGGGCAAGGACGAGGTGTTCAGCTCCGGCACATCATGCGACTTCTTGCGAAAACGAATCATTCCCCACCTCCTTTCTTTTCTTCCGATGCCGTGTTGATACTGGCGTTGGCATACGACTCGGTGATGCGCTGCGGACAAAGTTGGCGTACCTTCTCTTTCTGGTCGTTGGACAGGAGGGCATAGTCGCGGTGGTATTTCTTCTGCGCAGTCTCGTTGCGAAGTTGGGCATACGCCTCCATCAGCTGGTTTTGCATCTGGAAATAGAGATTGTAATCGGCATCGCGGTCGCTCTCGATGGAGATGAGATGCTTCTTGCCCAGACGATGGACAAAGCGAACGGTTTCCTCCTTCAGACTGGCAACCATCATGGGCTTGTCGTTCACCAACAAGGTGTCACCAGCCGTCAGACGGATGGCCATCAAGGTGTTCTTGTCCACCACCGACTGCTCCACCGGCTTGTTCTTCGGTTCTGGGGAAGGAAGCTGGCGCATCAATCCCTTGTCCACATCCATCGAAGTGGTGACAAGGAAGAATATCAACAGCATAAACGAGATGTCGGCTGTCGATGTGGTATTCAATCCCGGAGTTTCATGTTGCTTCCGCCTTATTAGCATTGCCCAATAATAAATTATAAATTATTAATTCTTCCTTCTAATGTACCGTGTGGCCCCGAAGCAAACCGCCCCAATCCCCACGGCCAGCATCAAGAGCGAAGTGACGACAAACATATCCGACAACTTGAGCCAAAGCCAGTCGGCATAATTCTCACCGTTGATGAGCATAGGGTCGGAACTTCCCAAGAGGAAAGTGAGCAAGAGCAAGCCCAGGGTGGCAAGCCAAGTGATGCGGAAGATGCGTCGCACGGGCACACCGTTGACCACCGCCTCCGACTTTCCGCTGCGATAGCCCTTAGCCATGGAGTAAACTGCCAAGCCAATGCCCGCCGCCAAGAAGAGCCACATCAAGACGATGAGCGCATCGGTGAAGAGAGGCGCATTGAAATCGGGGTTCTCCTCGAAGGGCATGTCATAGCCCACCAGGAAAAACAAGCCGAACACGATAACAGCCAGGGCTATCATCACAAAGAAGACCTGCTGCGAAACCTTCTCGGCCGACTTTGACTTTGAAAATTGAAACTTAACCATTTCTATCAATTATTAGCTAGAGCAATCGGTTCTTCACTCTTCACTTCACCTTAGCGATGATATCCATCAAGGTAACGGCCGACTCTTCCATCTGACTGGTGAGATGCTCCACCTTCGAAACGATGTAGTTGTAGAACACCTGAAGAATCAAGGCCACAATGATGCCGAAGATAGTAGTAATCAAGGCCACCTTCATACCCGATGCCACGATGGTAGGACTGATGTCGCCCGCCTGCTGTATCTGGTCGAACGCCATCACCATACCAATCACCGTACCCAGGAATCCCAAGGAGGGAGCCATGGCGATGAAAAGCTTGATCCAGGAACAGCCCTTTTCCAAATTGGCAGCCTGTACCGTGCCATAGCCGCCCACGGAACGCTCGATGTCGTCGAGACTCTCGCCGATATGCATCAGTCCCTGGTAGCAGATGGAGGCCACGGGGCCACGGGTGTTGCGGCAGAGCGTCTTTGCTCCCTCCACGTCGCCGCCAGCCACCTTCTCGTCGATGTTCTGCATCAACTTCTTGGCATCTATTTCCGAGAGACTCAGGTAGATGATGCGCTCGATGCAGAAAGCAAGACCCACGATGAGGGCGATGGCAACAAGAGACATGAATCCCGCATTACCTTCGATGAACTTTGTCTTAAGAGCTTGATGAAAACCTATGTTCTCTTCTTGCGCCATCATGGGCAGAGAACACATTGTGATGGAAACCAATATTGCAAAACGTGCAATAGCTGTATTCTTTTTCATAATAATAATCAGTATTATAAAAATACAAAAGCGGAAAGAGGGGGATTCGAACCCCCGAACCGGTTTTGCCGGTTACACGCTTTCCAGGCGTGCCTCTTCAGCCACTCGAGCACCTTTCCTGATTTCGGAGTGCAAAGTTATCGCTTTTTATCCGAAACGCCTAATCTTTCGTCTATTTTTAAAGTTCTTTAATAAAACGAGGAAATATTCTGGCCACATTCTTGTTGGTTTGGGCGGCAAACTCCTCTTCCGACACTCCATAAGCCTGGGCGAGGGTCTTCAGCACCTCTACCACAAAAGCACTCTCGTTGCGCTTGCCACGATGGGGAACGGGAGCCATATAGGGACTGTCGGTTTCCAGCACGATGCGGTCCAGCGGCACTGCGGCTGGAAGGTCTTCCCGCAGATGACTGCTCTTGAAGGTGGAGACACCTCCCACACCCAACACGAACCTGTCGAACGAAAGGAGTTCCTCGGCTTCCTTCTGGTTGCCCGTGAAGCAATGAAACACGCCACCGGGCAAATCTTTCTCATACTTGCGCAACAGATGCACCATCTCGTTCTGTCCCTTCCGGCAATGAATCATCAGGGGCAACCGGGTTTCTACCGACCATTTCACCTGTTCCTCGAAAGCCTCCAACTGTTCCCTCTCAAACTCACGGCTCCAGTAATAGTCGAGTCCCACCTCGCCGATGGCGATGAATTCGGGATGGGCATCCAGCAACGTTCTGATTTCCTCCAGCTGCAGCTTCCAGTCTTCCCTCACCTCCTCCGGGTGCAAGCCCGCCATCGGAAAGGCATAGCCGGGATATTCCCTGCCCAGGGCCAACACGGCACGGGTGGTCTTCACGTCGATGGCAGGCAAGAACACGCTCCCTACCCCAGCCTCCTTGGCACGGGCGAAAGCCTCAGCCCTGTCCTCGTCAAACTCCTCGGCATCGAGATGAGTATGCGTATCTATTATATCAATCATAAAAAACTTCCAACTTCTAACTTCTAACTTCCAACTCCCCCTAGTACTGTCGTTTCATCATTTTCTGAGCATACTTCAGCAGTTCCTCCTTGCGTTCGGCACTCACGTTCACGGCATCCAAGTATTTCTTGCTCTGCTCGAAATAATAGGCCATCTTGTCTTGCGCCATCTTGTCTATACCTATTTCATTATAGAGACGGGTGACAGCTGCCACTTTCTCCTCGCGGTCGAAATCCTTGGCCTCAACCCACTTCTGGAGTTCGGCACGCTGGGCGGGATTGGCATGGTTGAAGGCATTGATAAGCATATAGGTCTTCTTGTTGGAAGTGATGTCGCCACCTATCTTCTTGCCAAAAACCTTGCTGTCGCCATACACGTCGAGATAGTCGTCCTGCAACTGGAAGGCCAAGCCTATCTGCTCGCCAAACTTATAGAGATTGTCGGCATCCTCCTCGGAGGCATCGGCAAGGATGGCTCCTATCTTCAGGGCACAGGCAAGGAGCACGCTGGTCTTGAGGCGAATCATCTCGATGTATTCTTCTTCTTTCACATCATTGCGGTTCTCAAACTCCATGTCATACTGCTGCCCCTCGCCTATCTCCAAGGCTGTAGTGGTGAAGAGCTTCATCACCTGAGCCAGATGCTTGTCGTCGCACTGGGCCATGCGGTCGTAGGCCAGCACGAGCATACTGTCGCCCGAGAGGATGGCCGTGTTGGCATCCCATTTCTTATGCACCGTCTCATGTCCACGGCGCAGGTCGGCATTGTCCATCAAGTCGTCGTGAAGCAAGGTATAGTTGTGATAGGTCTCCAGGGCGATGGCATTCATCAGAATCTTCTCCGGATTGTCCTTGAAAAGATTGTAGCCCAGGAGCATCAGCACGGGGCGGATGCGCTTGCCTCCCAAGGAGAGAACATACTTCACTGGCTCATAGAGCGAATATGGTTTGCGGTCGTATGGGAGATTTGCAAGGAAATCATTCACCATGACCAAGAGTTCATCAGCAGACTTCATCATATAGTTTATTATTGTAATTCATATTTTATAGCTTGAATACCACAGGCACGGCTATCATCGTGCGGCACACCTTGTTCTTGTCCATGCCCGGTTTCCACTTCGGCATCATCTTCATCACCCTCAGTGCCTCATTGTCCAGCAGAGGGTCGGCCGATGTGGCCACCTTGACGCCGGCCACGCTTCCGTCTTTGTTGACGATGAAACTTACCACCACCGTGCCTTCCTTCTTCTGTTGCTTGGCAGCAGGGGGATATTTCAGGTTCTTGGTGAGCCAGGTCATGAAGGCCGACCACCCACCGGGAAACTCGGGTATCTTCTGCACCACGGTAAACTTGATGGGAGCCTCGGCTGCGGCACCGGGGGCATTGCCGTCCACGACAGTCTCCGGGGCAGCCTCCTTCACATCAGCTCCCTCCACGGCACCCGTTCCGTCGCCAATCACCAGTTGGCTCGTGGTGGTACTTATCTTCTCGGGAGCTTTCTGCACCATCTGTTGCTCTGTCGGCTTTACCTCCTGCGTGATGGCCTGCGAGGCCGGAGCCTTCGACATGGCCTCCGCCGACACCATATCCTTTTGGTCGGGCGGAGTAGACATCTCCAAGTCTTGCGCCAAGTCTTCCAGCGATGGCTCCAGGTCTTCATCCCCTTGCGGCGTCTTGGAGTATTGCAGCCCCACGAAGATGAAAGTGAAGGCAAGGAGAAGTCCTATCAGGAAAAAAGTGACCCGCTTGTCTTCCAGCTGTGCATTCTTTGATTTCTTTATTTCCACAATTCTCTACCTTATACTTTATTGTTTTGCAGCACGAGACTACAATATTTCGAGTTTCTTTCCGTTATTTCTACGAAAACATTGCAAAATTACTGTATATTTCTCAAAAAAGCAGTATCTTTGCCAAATAATTAGACATTTTAAATGAAAAAAGTTGCTTTTTCCATTCTGTTGACGCTTTTTGCCACGAATATCGGCGCACAAGAGAGCCAAACGGGATATAATTTTCTCAGACTGCCCGTCAGTGCACACGCAGCGGCCCTGGGCGGCGACAACATCACCTTGATAGAAGATGATGAAGCCCTCATTTTCCACAATCCTGCCTTGCTGGCCTCGGTGAGCGACAAGACCCTCAACCTCAACTATATGAACTACATGTCGGGGGCGAAGACGGCTTCTGCCTCGTTCAACCGCACCGTCGGGGAGAAAGCCTCCTGGGCGGTGTCGGCGCAATATGTGGACTATGGAAAGATGAAAGAGACCGACGCCAACAACGTACAGCTAGGAGAGTTCTCGGCCAAGGACATTGCCCTGACCGGCTATTTCTCCTACATGCTCGGCGAAAGAGTAGCGGGCGGTATCGCGGCCAAAGTGATTGCCTCCTACATAGGCAGCTACAACGCCATGGCCATGGGAGTGGACCTGGGCATCAACTATTACGACCCCGACAAGGAATGGTCGCTATCTGCCGTAGCCAAGAACCTGGGAGGCGAACTGAAGGCTTATGACGAGGAATACACCCGGATGCCCATCGACCTGCAAGTGGGTGCCACCAAGCGTTTCGCCCACACTCCCTTCAGAGTGTCGCTCTCGCTGGTGAACCTGAACCACTGGGAAAAAGGATTGAGGAGCCATGCCGTCGTAGGTGCCGACTTGCTGCTTTCGGAAAGCATCTGGGTGGGTGCGGGCTACAACTTCCGTCGGGCCGACGAGATGAAAATCACGAGTGGTGAGGAGGAAAGCAGCCATGGAGCGGGACTTTCCTTTGGAGGCGGCATCAATCTGGAACGATTCCACCTCAACGTGGCCTACGGCAAATATCACGTAAGCAGCAGCAGCCTGGTGATGAACATAAACTTTAGGTGGTAGACCTTCTCGCAAAGACCTACCACCTTCAAAAAACAGTAATTAACTCAAAATTTATATCTAATCATTACTACCTTATTTCTGTTTGCAAAGGTACGTAAAACCTATTACATGGCAAAACCGATTTCAACGAGCTATAGTTTTCTGTCGCTAGAAAATGGCCCTTTAACAAGTTTTCACTTTCCAATAGTTCTTTTATACAAATCCATCAGCCATGCTTTCTGTTCGGCTATCGTCATTTCGCTATTGTCGAGAGTAATGGCATCGGCTGCCTTTCGCAATGGGGAAGTTTCACGATGGGTGTCGATATAGTCTCGCTCCTCCACGTTTTTCAGGATAGATTCGAAGTCGGCAGGCATGCCCTTCTCCTTCAACTCATCATAGCGGCGCTGGGCCCTTACCTGAGAACTGGCGGTGACGAATATCTTCAATTCGGCATCGGGAAACACGGTGGTGCCAATGTCTCGGCCATCCATCACGATGCCCTTGCCTTCGCCCATTTTCTGCTGTTGCTCCACCAAGAGTTTTCTCACGGAGGGCACGGCGGCTATCGGACTCACATGGCCCGACACCTCAAGCGAGCGGATTTCCTTCTCCACCAGTTCGCCGTTCAGGAAGCAGTCGGGCCTACCCGTCTGCTCATTAAACGTGAAGGAAATCTGGATATTGGGCAGTTCTGCCTCCAGCCCCTCCACCTTCACCCGGCCGTCCTCTTCGAAGAGGTTGTGGCGCAAGGCATAAAGCGTCACGGCGCGATACATCGCCCCAGTGTCCACATACACATACCCTATCTCCTTGGCAAGATCCTTTGCCATCGTACTCTTTCCACAAGAAGAGTACCCGTCGATTGCTATCGTAATTTTCTTCATTATCTTTTCTTTACCTTTTTACTTTTTTACCTTTTTACCTTTGTCTCTATAAACTCCCTGCACTCCTCCATCAGCCACTTGGGCGTGCTGGTGGCCCCGCAGATGCCTACGGTATTCACACCCTCAAACCAATCCATGTCTATCTCCCCGGCACGCTCTATCTGGTAGCTGTTGGGGTTCACGCTCTTGCACTCGTTGTAGAGCACCTTGCCGTTGGAGCTCTTCCGGCCGCTCACGAAGAGGATGACATCATGCTTGCTGGCGAAGTTGGCGATGTTGGGCATGCGGTTGGCCACCTGGCGGCAGATGGTGTCGAAGCTCTTGAAGACGGCTCCCTCCACGATATGCTGCTGGCAGTACTCGATGATGCGGTGAAACTCGTCGAGGCTCTTGGTGGTCTGCGAATAGAGGTAGATGTCGCGGTTGAAGTCGAGCCGTTTCACATCGTCAAACTTCTCGATGACGATGGCCTTGCTCTCCGTCTGTCCCACCAGTCCCAGCACCTCGGCATGGCCGTTCTTTCCGAAGATGACGATCTGGGCATCGGGGTTCTCGGCATACTGCCTCTTGATGCGTTTCTGCAACTGGAGCACCACGGGGCAGGTGGCGTCGATTATCTCTATATGGTTCTTCTCTGCGAGGGCATAGGTCTCGGGCGGTTCGCCATGGGCACGGAGCAACACTTTCACGTCGTGTAGCGCCTTCATCTCCTCGTGGTCGATGGTGATGAGTCCGGCCTCATGCAGGCGTTCCACCTCCATCCCGTTGTGCACGATGTCGCCCAGGCAGTATAGCTTACCGCCCTTCTCCAACTCTTCCTCAGCTTTCTTGATGGCAGTAGTCACGCCGAAGCAGAAACCACTGCCATTGTCTATTTCTATCTGCACGAAAAATCTATGTTTAATGTATAATTCACTTAACCAATATCTTCACCACCACCTTGGCATTCTCCGGGTCGTTGGTGATCATGAGGATTCGGGGATGCTTGGCTCTCGACTTCTTCAGGTCGGCAGCCACGGCTGTCACCTTCATCTTCACCGTCTCCCCCGGCTCTATCTTGCTCTTCTTGAGCTGCACCTGCAAGCCCATCGTAAACATCTGCATGCTGCGAATGTCGAGTACAGACTTGCCCTTGTTGGTTACGAGTATCTCGCCCTTCAACTTCTTCTTGCCGTTGAAGCTGCCCAGGTCCAGCTGGGTGGTTGACATTTCTATCTTCGGAGCCTGCGCCTTACGCTCTGCCGTCATGTTGTCGAAGTCGGGCAGGAGTACTGCCGACACCACGATTTCCTTCTCGGGAGCCACCTTGTCGCCGGGGCGTTCGCCCAGATAGATGGAGGTCTGGTTCAGTCCGAAGTCGCGCAACTTCTTCGAGTCGAGCACAAGGCTGACCTCCGCTGCATGATGGGGAGCCACCTTCGACGGCGACACCACGGCCTGCAGATAGTTGGGCAGATGCATCACCACGGGTTCCATGGTCTCCTCCGTAGGGTTGAAGATATGGATGCGCTGCACGGGGCGGTCTCCTCTGTTCACATCGTCAAACTCCACCTCCTGCACATCTGCCTTGATATTGCCCAGCATCTGGTCGTAAGGGCCGGCGAAATCCACCACGCTGCTCACCACCCTGCCCCTCATCGAGAGGATGAAAGGCTCTTCGGAAGCATTACTGTAGAGGCACACCTGCTTGGTGAAGGTGCCCATCTGCTTGGCATCATATACGGTTTTCACCACAAAGCTGTCGCCGGGAGCCACACTGCCCTTGGGATAGTCCACCGACGTGCATCCGCAACTCTTCAACATCTGATGAATCACCAGCGGCTTGCTGCCCTCGTTCTTCATCTTGAACTCGGCGGCCACGGGATGGCGAAACACCACCTGTCCGCAGTCCACCACTTCGTATTGGGTAGTAATCTTCTGTGCCGATGCCGACAACGCCAGCAGCGACGACAGCATCAATATATTCATTCGTTTCATAGTAACTATATTTAATTCTTACTGTTCTATTCTTAATTGGTATGCCTCGGCGCGACCGCCAAACTCGGGGCTGTAGGCGCACTGTGCGGCACAACTGCCCGACTGATAGTCGCCCTTTCTGTCCACGTAATATTCCGTCTCCACGATGTGCTTACCTTTAGATAAACGGGAGAAATAGAAATTTGTTGCATTGTCTCTTGGAGAAATATAGCATCCCATGCCCCACTGCCAGCCACTCAACTGGTTGACAGGCTCCAGGCAGGCTGCCCGCTTGTCTACAATCTGAACGAAGTCGTAGTCGCGGTCGGCGGTAATGGTGAGCACTACCTTCACCTTGTCGCCCACCTTGGCCTCCTTGCCCATTCCCTTCTTGCTCCGGGCATCCACTATCTTGCGAACCACCTTGATGCCAGCCTCCATCGAAGCCACCTCCGCAGAAGGTTGGGTAAACTGGGCATAGACTGCTCCCCAGCTCGTACCCTCGTTCTTCTTTACTACAGTCAGCCTGTTGGCTGTGCCTTGGCGGTTCATCTTCACATAGCCAAGCCCTGCCGTAGCCTTGGGCTGAGCCAATGTCTTGCCGTCCAACTTCAAGGTGGCGTTGTCGGCCGTCTTCTCCAAGACGGTCTCCCTTCCGTTCAGAAAAGCATAGACTGCATCCACCGAATTGACCGGTGTGTCCCAAGCCTGCGTGCGCTTCGACTGAAGCAGCCAGAGCTGCAGCCCGCCTACTGCCTGCTTTGCCGAAAGCGTATCGGATGCCAAAGCCTTCCGGGCCTCGTCGCCCAACTGCTGCATGGCCTCGATGGCAGCCACCTGTGTCGGAATCTTATAGTCTCTCCAGCTATAGTAGGCCTTGCGCGTATCGAAGTAGCGTCCCATCCCGGGCTTGCAGACCGCATACTCGTTGATGCTCTTGAGATAGTCCACGGCCTGCTGCCTGTAGTTGTTCTTGGCGAGAACCACGGCTGCAATAGCCTTGCCATAGATGGTAAACTCCCCGTCCTTGTCAGCCATTTTTCTCAAGATATAGTCCTCAGAGGCATTCAGCTTCCTGCCCTCCAGGGCGAGGATGTAGAGATAGTCTACCGCATCCTCGCTGGGACGAAGATTCTTCCGGCCCTTTGCCTCCTCCTTCTTCATCGCCTTCACTTCTTTACCTGCCTCATTCTGCAGGAAAGTGACGGCACGGTCGAAGAGCGGGCTGAGTTCCGTCTGCCTGCCCGTCATCTTGTTGAGACGGGCCATCATCTTGGCCACGGCGGTGGTCATATACCTGCTGCCGTCCATGCCCTTCCACCAAGAGAAGGAGCCATCGGCATTCTGGAGGGCCTTCAACTTGGCTATCTGCGAGGCCAGACGGTTGTCGTTCTGCGACTCATCGAAGTAGTTGACGAGCCTAGCCTTCTGTTCGCTCTCCCTGTCGGCATCCAACACCCAAGGAGTCTCGTTCAGAAGGATGTTCTTCAGCTCCTGGTTCTTCTCCAGATTGCTCATCAAGGAAGCAGAGGCCGGCTCTTTCTTCCAAAGCTCCACCACCTGCTTGACGGCGGGTGAGGCCTTCATGATGTGGCGGGCGATGCTGTTGCTGTAGATGGCCGCCATCAGGGAGATGGCATTGTCGTTGTAGGCCGGATTGCTGAGCGAAGGCAAAGCCTGAATCATCAGCCAAATGGGATTGTTGGTATATTCTACCGTCACCTTGGCATCCTCGATGTTCTTGCCCTGCTTGCCGTCTTTTCCAGCGAAGAGAGGGGACAAGTCGAAACTCTTCTCGCCCTTCTCCGTCAGCGTGATGGGCAGGGTATTGGCTACCAGCTCCCGGTTGCCCAATACAGGCAAGTAATGTTGCTCGCCGTCGCTATAGCCATTGCCCGATACCACCACCTTATTTATATATATACCCTCCTTGAGTCCTGCTACATCAAAGTTCAA
>CAVGLH010000046.1:0-16937 GCA_963630065.1 Bacteroides fragilis
CTTCATGCCGTCGCGGGAGAGTTTGGCGGCAAGTTCACGGGTGCGCTTGGTTCGGGAAACATAGACGATGGTGGGACCGTCGGTGGTCTTTACGAGCGAACGGAGCCTGCTGTACTTCTCTTCGTCGGTATCCACATGGATAACGGAGTAGTGGAGATTGGTGCGCGAGGCAGTGGTGGCGAAGAGTTCCAGGTCTTCGCCCAACCAATGCTTGAAATAGTCGCAGATGTCTTGCACCACCTTTTGCTTGGCGGTGGCGGTGAAGCAGGAAACGGGGATTCGGTTCTTGAAGACTTCTTGTTTGCCAAACTTCCTCTCTTGGTATTCCCTGATAAACTTTCCGATGTAGAGGTAATCCACACGGAAGTCCTGTCCCCATGCCGAGAAGCAATGTGCCTCGTCGATGACGAATCGTGTGATGAGCCGGTTGGCCAAGATGCGCTCGATGGTCTTCGACCGCAACATCTCCGGGGCGATGTAGAGTAGGGAAGCCTCGCCGTTCATCACTCGCTCGATGGCAAGGGAACGGTTGAGGGGGTCGAGCAGTCCGTTGATGGTCACGGCATCAGTAAAACCACGGTCTGCGAGGTTATCTACCTGGTCTTTCATGAGCGACTGTAGGGGAGAGATGACCACTGTGAGTCCGTGAACCGAACGGGCGGACATCAAGGCCGGCAACTGGAAGGTGAGCGACTTGCCGCCGCCTGTAGGGAAAATGGCGAGCAGCGACTTGCCCGTCACCGCTGCCTGTGCCGCCTGCTCTTGCAGGGGTTCGCCGTTGTAGGTGCGGAAAGAGTCGTAGCCGAAGAGCAGCTTGAGGTTGTGGTGAAGGTCGAACGCAGGGTTGCAATACTCGCAACCTTCGGCGCAGGGGGTGTGCCTGAGGAGCGTGATGACATACTCCACTTCGGGAAAGTTGTGGAGCACCCATCCAGGGGTAGTGGATGTGTGGTCTTTGGTGTTGATGAGAGCCAGGGCATAGGCCAAGGCGCAAGGGTGCTTCTTGGCGATGGACGTGGGGGCGGCGTGTTCGCAGATTCTGCCTTTGAATTCTTGGCGGATGAGAGATTCCAAAGTCTTGGGACGGCTCAGTCTTTCCGCATCTGCCATGCGAAGGAATCCCACGAACTCTTCCTTGTCGGCCAACAGGGAGGCATATATCGTTTGAAGTCCTGGAGAGAGTTCGTTCCATCTGGCTATCTCGTCCATCAGCAGTTCCCGTGCCTTCTCGCAGTCGTTCACGGGATTGTTCATCTGGTCGGACACTAATTTGTCGTCTTTCACCAGCCTGTGGTAGGGACGCTCGGGAAAGAGGAGGGGCGACATATAGAGCGTGTCCACAAGATTCCACCTGTGGGGTGTGTCGAACAAGTATTTGGCGTCGTGGTGAACGATGTTGTGGCCGCATACGAAATCCACCTTCCCCTCTTTCAGAAACTCCACCAGTTTTTGCTTGTCGGCCTGGTGGAAGGTGGCTCCGTCATGGCGCAAAGCCCCGATGTCGTGAACCTTGTGGTCTCTCAATCCCACCTCGGCATCCACGAAAGCAAACTTGGAAATATCCCATGTTTCCGTCTTCTTGAAAAACACGTCGAATATCGACATCGGCTGCAGCTTTGTTAGTTACTAATCTGTTCTGTATAATTTACCTTGACTACATTTCCACTCCTGTATTCCCTTACGGTATGCAAAGATAGTGAAAATGTTTCGTTTGGAGCAGAAAGCAACTTGATTTTTATAGATTCTTGTGAAGAAGTTCCGTTACTTAGCACTTATTAACACCCAAAAGTTGATGTTCTCAGATGTTTTTTGTAATTTTGCACCGCTTTTCAGAATGAAGAGTAGTTCTTTATGTATCAAGAGACGGTTTCAGTACCGAACCAACCGAGCCTTGCAGACAAGCGGGTCACGGTGGTAAGAAAGATACGAATTAAGGATTGGGACAAGAATCATTTAATTAAAATTTTTCAGCAATGATTGAAAAAGTAAACCCATGCCACCCTGACAAGGTGGCTGACAGAATCGCTGGTGCCGTCGTTGACTTGGCATACAGCAAAGTGGAGAACCCCAAGATTGCCGTAGAGGTGCTTCTTGGTCATGGCGTGGCCAACCTCATCGTCGAGAGCAGCGTAGAGATTACGCAGCAGGAAGTGGAGGCCGTCGTGAGCCGTATCACAGGGCGGGGCGACTTGAAGGTGTCGCTTGTGATGGTGGCACAGGATCCTATCCTTGCCCACAACCAGGACGGCGGGATGCGATGCGGCGACAACGGTATCTTCAAGGGCATTCCTCTCACCGATGAGGAGAAGGAACTCTCGAAGATTGCCCGCGACATCTATGCCTCCTATCCCTCCGACGGCAAGTATGTGTTGGGCGACGGCAAGCTCATCATCTGCCAGAGCAATGCCCCTTCCGCATCTTTGAGGGCAATGTACCCTGATGCCGTCATCAACCCTCTCGGCGACTGGACTGGCGGAACGGATGTGGATGCCGGTGCCACCAACCGCAAGCTGGGTTCCGACATGGCACAGTCTGTTTCCGGCGGTGGTCTGCAAGGCAAGGACTTGTCGAAGGCCGATGTGTCGGTCAACATCTATGCTTTCCTCAAAGCCCAAGAGACCGGCAAGCCCGTTGAACTCTTCTGCGCCATCGGCGACACGGAGATAGACGGCAAGCCATACGCCGAGATTGTGGATATTGCACGCAAGTATATCCAGGGTATCGGCGGCTTCGAGAAGTTTGCCGAATGGGGATTGTTCTAAAGACATAGATTAGATTGTAAAGTATCTTAGGATACTCTCCCAAGTATCTTAACATATTTGGCTATGTATCTTAAGATACTTTTTCAAAGGGTCAAAGGTACCAGACCCTTGCCCCTTTTTCTCTCCAAGCAGTCATTTTGCATACAAAATTGAAGAAATCCAGCAAAATGCTTGGTCGTTCCGATAAATAATTGTATTTTTGCACCGACAGAATCCGCCACGCTTCCCGTAGAACAGCGAACCAGGGCGGGTCTTTTGCTTTTATATAGTATGAGGTATACCAAACAGCCGTTGGATTATCCCGACATCATTGCGATGTTGAAGGAGCGAGGTCTTATTATCCATGATGATGATAAGGCCATCAGTTGTTTGAGAGTCATCAGCTACTTCCGCTTGGCCAACTACTTCCATCCTATGGAGGCAGACAAGGTAAACCACATAAGAAGCATTGTGGAGATGAGACAAAAGGGGCAGGGTACCTGACCCTTGCCCCCCTGTCCCTCTTTATTTTGCCAACTTCAATATGGTCTCCTTGCCATCCTGCAATACTACAATAGCATAGCCTTTTGTATTGTTTCGACAACCCTTGTATTCTAACGGAACTACGATATTGCCATTTTTGTCAATCATTCCATATTTGTCATCAAAATCCCGTACAATTGCATGCCCGTTAATGAAAGGATATACTTCCGAAAATTGGGCAGGAATAACGACTTCACCTTTCTTGTTGATAAATCCTTTACGTCGATCTTCCCGATAAGGAGCAAGACCTTCGCTAAACCAAATCTCGCCGGGACCGGGATAAGATGCTACTTTGCCTTCATAATCAATCACTTTATTGCCTTTGCGGTCTACAAAGCAACTTTTTCCTTGTGAATCTCTTGCATAGGCAAGGTCTTCAGAGAAACTACTGAGATAGCTTAAGTCCAACTTGGCAACGTCTTCTCCTTTTAGATTCTTGATAAAATATTCTTTTCCTTTTTTCACAATGACACTATCTCCAGAATGCCAACATTCGTCTGCTTTGAATGTTCCCAGTATTGAACCGTCTTTGGTAGATATCAAGTTCGTTTCATTCATTTCCGTATCATCAACTATTACGTAATTATCGTCCTTGCATTCTACTTTTATCATATATTCTGCATCAGACAAGAGAGTGCCATCATTGCACAACCAATAGGAGGATTCATAATGTGTCTCATCTTTGGGATACCATACTTGAAGCCAACCGTTTTGGGGCTTTACAAACCAATCATCATAATGATATACGTCCTTGAAAATTTTATCTGAAATTAGTTTTCCATAAAGGTTATAGAACTTGACATTTTCACCACTTTGTTGGAGAATGAAACCATCTCCCAAATACTGGGCATCATCAAAAGAACCAACTTTTGTGTTCTTTCCCTTTGAGTCAATGATAATATTGCCATGTTCTGTTTCTGCCAATCCTAACCCTAATTTGCCATCAAAGTACACATAGTAATATTTGAAATCCGTAATCTGCTTGCCACTCTTAAGATTAAAAAGAGCCTGCATTCCTTTCGTACCATCTGGACCGGCTTGGGTTACCACTGCGATTTCTGCGTTTTTAACGCTTATGTCATAATAGTTCATCGGCACAATTTCACGACCAGATTTGTCAATGATTCCAGCCAATTGTTCCTCTTTGTCGTAATTGTTACAAACTTTGGCATAGCCGAGAGAATCAAACTCGAACACTTTGTCATAAGTTTTGAACTGGCCGAATGTCGGCAATACTGAAGATGTCAGCATCCATGCAAACGCCAGACATCTAACTAATTTTTCAATCTTCATGTTCATTTCTTTATCTTTTTAAATTGTTGTTACTTTCTTAACACAAGCCTTATGGAAAAATTGTCATCGGCACTACCTTGAATACGTCCTGATACTCGGCGTCGATTATAGTACCTGTTTTTTCCGCCTCTAACGGCGATATAGTCGCTACCTTCTGATATATGAGGGTTGTTCTGTGGGCTACCCATATATTGGGAATATGTGTCAGCAGTCCACTCAGAATCTCCTTCGCTCATGCCTATCAATCCAAGTTCGTTAACAGTCATTGGACCATCATGGCAATTAGCATCATTTGTACCAGAATACATATAACCTTTCGACCGTGTTCCTCCTCTTGCAGCATATTCCCATTCTGCTTCTGTCGGGAGCGACAATTGAAGCTGCGAAGCTTTTGCAATTGCTTTTATTAAAGTCTGGGCTTGCTCGTATGTAAATTGATCATACTCAGTTCTTATTCCCAATTTCTTAAGCACATGCTCGGGGATGCTCAGCTTCTCCTTGCTGATATAGAACGCATCCAGACTTACTTTATGAACAGGAAATTCGTCTGGCGCAGCAAATTCCTTTTGCTCTGCTGTACCTCCCATCTTGAAAGATCCTGCTTCTATATATTGGAAAGGAATACGGAAATCGTTAATTTTCAACACGATACTATCAGCGTAGTCAACCACATCACATTTTAATTCTTCTGAGCCGCTATCTTTTGATGCCGCATCCATTACGAGTCTCAGTCCGATGAAATCGTAATCTCTAGACACCTCCTGGCACGCTCTACTTGCAATTGTGCAATGATGTGGTTTGCTAAACCAACCTCCACCACGAACAACAACTTCGTCATGGTAGCCTAGTTCTTTTGGATTATGTACTATGTCTCCATTGCATTTGTTGTTACACCACTCCCAAACATTACCGCTCATGTCATATAATCCCAGTTCATTCGCTTTCTTTTGGGCGACTATGTCCGGACCATTTGTTTGGCCATAGCAAGCAATAGAATTCAAGTCGTTACTGCCAGAATATTTATAGCCATGTCCATACCTACCTCCACGAGCCGCATATTCCCATTCAGTTTCCGTCGGCATACGAAACGAAAGCCCTGTCAACTGATTCAATTTTTCGATAAAACCATGACAATTGCTCCATGATACATTGGTTTTGGGGAGACTACTTGGATGATTCTCTTTACGGTCAGACATTACCGCATTCCATAAACTCACGGTCACCTCAGTTTGCGACATATAGAAGCTTTCTACCTTTTGGGAAGTCAGCCCACCGTCTTTGCTAAGATTTCCACCCTCAACATACACCATTTTTATCGGTATGCCTTTCACGAATGGTGTTATCCCTTTGGCATTATTTTCAGAACTTTGTAGCACAAGACTATAGGTTGTCTTCGGTTCCAGTTTCACACCATAGTCAGCAAAGACTACATCTTTGGTCAAGAAGCTCGGATGCTTCACCTCCAAGTGCTTGTTCATTGTAGGCAGATACACCCAGTATTCGTTCACCTTATACTCCACATTCCCCACCACGTTGGGTGAGAATTGTGCACCTGATGTCGCTAGCTGTACCTTAATCAAGGCACAGGAGTTCCCGTTGAAGTCCTTGCGCTCATGGGTACTCGCCGACAAGTCGTTTGCCTTGACAGAAAACGACTCGACGGTTAGTTTCTGGGCATTCGTTGACAAGAACGCCAATACCAGCCATAGTAAAAGTAAATATCTTCTCATATTACACCTTATTATATATCAATATCACCCAAACCGAAAACATCGTCTTTTGGGATGCGCTTGGTTTCCTTTCCGTCCTTGTAGCTATCGGGCTGCCAAGTGCAGACATGGATTTGTGGATAGTCTTCAACACGGAAATCCCAGAGGAGAAAAATGTAGGCACCTTCTTGATGGCCATTGGATGTATAGGCTTGATGGAGCGTCACGCCATACATGTCTTCATTGAGAATATGACGCATTACCTCTAACTCATCAATTGTTACACGGATTTGCTTCTTGTACTTGAATGCTTTGTGCAATTCGGAGAATATCTTGTTGTCCCACAGAGAGGAAATAGCATCTTGTGCCGATTCTGGGATGCCGAGCTTGGAGTAGTTCATTTCCCTGCCAGCCTCATAGGCAGTGTTTGCCTCCGTCAATATGGCGGAGACAACACTTTCTATTTTCTCCTTCACGGCAGCTTTGTCTATTCCGTCTGAAATATGAAACGACACGGCATTGGCTGCCCAGGTCTGCGAGCTGCACATGCTAATCAGTATTGTTATGATCAAATACTTCATCGTATTGTCCATTTCATTTATGTTCAAAATTTCATGCCCATCGTCACGCCGAATGTTGATATTTTGTTAAAGCCAAGGCTCTTGTTGTATTCGGCTCCAATCACGAATTTATTGAACAGGAAGGAGGCACTTATTCTAATTCCGTAATCGAAGAATCCTTTCTCATCCTCCGTACTGTCGTCTCCATAATACGCATATCCCCAATAGGCACCATACATACCGCCCATCAATGTAAAATAGTGGTCGTCGTTTGATAATGGTAAGATCACGCCCACTTGCATCGCATCCTCTATATCAAGAGGAAACCCATCGTCGTGTTTCTCCGTATCAAAATCGTCCGTCGTACCCTCTTTAAACACACCGCCACTTATTCCTAAGTCGATATATCTCCATGTGAATATACCGGCAAAGTTTGTGTTCCACGTAGTTCGCAGCCTGATTTGGTAGGACTTAAACTTGTCGTTGAGATACGTAAGTCCAGATACCTCCCATGTATGATAGTTATCCGGAGTATAGTGGTAATGGTGATAATTTTTACTAATAGTGCGTGAGTGCTCTTCATTATGAGTTACCGCATTACCATTATCTGTGGTGGTCGAGGGAGGCGTATATGCAGAAGCCTCCGTCAGCTCTAGGTCCTTTATCTCATATGTCTTCTTCTCTTCCACAGTGATATTATCTACCCATGTCAAGTATCCGCTCTTTTTTACCTCTATCTGGTGCTTGCCAACGAGTATCTTCTGTAGGAACAAGGGAGTGATACCTACTTGCTCGTCGTCGATGTAGACTTCGCTCTTAGCAGGAAGTACATCGACGTTCACGCTACCATAGATGGGAGTAGGAGAATCAAGTGTAATCGTTTTGTTGTTCTTGGCGGCACTGATTGTATAAATCTTTGTCTGTGGACGATGTCCGTCTTTCTGGGTCTTGATGTTGCATTCGCCATACTCTAACCTGCCCGTCCAAGAGCCGCTACCCTTCAGTTCGTCATTGACGTAGATTTGGGCATCGTTCTTTACTGAGAGGGTGACGGTGGCGAAGTTCGCAGTAAGTGCAGGTGAGAACTCTGTAGTCCCGCCATCCCTCACCTCTATCTCTTGCTCCAGCGACTTGTACATCGGCTTCACCAATCGCACCTGGTGCTTACCGCTCGGAATGGTATTGCCAATGTAGGGTACGTAGCCTACCATCTGGTTGTCGATATAGACCGTTGCTCCAGCCAATGCCTCTGAGTATGGAATCTTGATGGAACCGAAGGCAGGCTTAAGGTTCACATTTACAATGGTCTTGTTGTTCGGGTCATTTACAGTCGCTGTACCTGAGAAAGTGTGGTAGTTTTTCGCTTGAACTGTATAAGTATATTCTCCGAAAGGCTCAAACTTACTAGCCGTACCGTCAGTGTTTGCCCATACTTCCCCATTTACTTCCACAATGGCATCTTTCGGCTCAAGGTTGAACACAAGGTACTGGGAGGTGACCATCTGCTGAGTTGTGCCCGTACTGGGCATGGAAAGAACCAGGCTATAGGTCGTCTTTGGCTCCAATTTCACGCCATAGTCGGCAAAGACTACATCTTTGGTCAGGAAGCTTGGATGCTTCACCTCCAAGTGTTTGTTCATTGTAGGCAGATACACCCAGTATTCGTTCACCTTATACTCAACATCCCCCCTGACATTCGGCGAGAACTGTGCACCAGGTGTCGCCAGTTGCACCTTAATCAAGGCACAGGAGTTCCCGTTGAGGTCCTTGCGCTCATGGGTACTCGCCGACAAGTCATTTGTCTTAGCAACAAACGACTTAACCGTGAGTTCCTGACTATGTGCCGGTATCAGCCATAGCACCAATAATAGTAAAAATAAAAATCTTCTCATATTTTTCCTTTATTAAATATCAAAATCCCCCAATGTAAATATCTCGTCCTTCGGGATGCGCTTGGTACCCTTTCCGTCAGAGTTGTAGGCATCTGGCTGCCAGGTGCGGACGTGGATTTGCGGGTGGTCTTCGTCGCGGAAGTCCCAGAGGAGGAAGAGGTAACCGTCGTCATGGTAGCGGTCGGAGGTGTAGCCTTGGTGGAGGGTTACGCCGTAGAAGTCCTTGTTGACAGGGTGGCGCACTACTTCTATCTCGTCGAAGGTGACACGGATTTGCTTGTTCGCCTTGAACACCATGCGCAGTTTTGAGAGATACTCCGCCTTCGACTGCTTCTTGTATATAATCTTGTCGGGCAACTGGATGCCGTCCATGGGCTTTCTCTTTACCACATGACCCGTGATGATGAGCGCATCGTCGCTGAATACGCCATCCAGGAAGTCAACATCCTTCTGGTTGTACGCTGTGCGGAACTGCTCCACATAGTCGAGGATGAGCTGACGGCGGCGAAGGTCGGTGACCTCCTTGTTGTCGCGAACCACGTTCATATAGAGGTTCATGCTGATGGAAAGATAAAAACTCTGCAGGTTGCCTTGCTTGTCGAAGCTGACCACTGCCTCCTGATAGTCCTCGTCCTCGGCGATGTCAGAACGCTTCAAGGGTTTCAAGAGCAAGGGGATGTTGCGCACTTGGTACCCGGAACCCGTCTCGATGCAATGCTCCACAATCTCGGTGTCCATGCAGACGAAGGGGGAGTTGTCCCAAAGGGCAGATATGGCTCCCTGCACCGACTGCGGGATGCCGAGCTTGGAGTAGTTCATCTCCCGGCCAGCCTCATGGGCGGCGTTCGCCTCCGACAAGATGGCGGAGACGACCCTCTCCATCTTCGCCTTCACGGCGGCATTGTCTATTCCGTCTGAAATGCTAAATGACACGGGGTTGGCTGCAAATGACTGTAAGCAGCAGATGCAGACAAACAGCATAAGTATATAACGTCTCATAATTTTTTCCTTCTTTATTCTTTGATTTTAACCCATATAGCACCGCAACCTTTATAGTTTGCGACATCATCCTTTTGCAACGTACTTAAGTTCAACGACTCCGCACCAAACCTCTTTATCCTGGCACTGATTCCTCCTTGCGGATTATAGACGAACACATAGACATCGGCATCCTTTGGCATGGTGGCGTATTTGCCATAGTCCGTGATTTTGCCATTTGCCCTGTTTTCCTTTATGTAAGAGGTGAGGGCATCAAAAGAATCTATCTTCAGCATCTGTTCTTCTGTTGCGGTGAGCGTGACCTTCGGAGCTGCGGACTGTTCCGGTTTGACGGAAGCCGTGTCTGGCAAACTTGCTTCCATTTTCACCGTCTCCACCTCCTCGTTACGGGCGTATGGAAGAATGTCTTTCTTCGCCACGTAAACAAAGACACGGAAAAGCTTTCCGCGTTGGGTCTCTATCTGAGCCGTATTGTTTTTTACTTTCACCACATAGCCGGCAAAGTCTTCCGTTTTCTCTTCCTTCAGCCACTGCTCCACTTCGAGAAGCAGCAAGTCCTTGGCTCTCTGCGTGGCATCCTCCTTGCTTTGGGCCGAAGCAGCCATGGCATACACATACCGTTTGCTCTTCTTGATGTCGTTTATCTCCTGCAGACTGCCTTGCGCCATACTTGTCAGACAACAAAGCAAACCGCAGATTATCATCCAATATCTTCTCATATCTTTTTCTTCTTTTTCTTTACATATTGCTGATACAGGTTCTTCACGTTCTGCGTGGGGATGTAGGCATTGAGCGTGGCCTTGAGCATCGCCTTCGGATTGGTGACGAAATCGTCGGGGATGACGACGGACAGCATGTGGTTGAACTTCAGGTCATCGCTCTGCGCTATGAGCAATGCCTTCAGACCGTCTTCCCGCTCTTCCTCCACCGTGAAGAACATCTTCAGCTTCATCGCCTGGCAATATGCCAGCCACTGGCTGAGCTTCATCGTGTAAGGGATTTTCTTGAACCCATAGACGTTCTGCTCCACATATATATTATATAGGTCGGCTTGGGCAATGCAGCCCAGGAAGAGATTGGCGGCAGAATGCCACTTGTCGGAGGAGTCGAACACAGGCTGGAGCTGGTCGCCTTGCTTGCAGAAGTAGGTGGCGGTGTTCAGAGATTTTACGTAATAGTTTTCCACTGGTTTGCTCATCAGACAACTGTCAGTCTGCACTTCCATGTCGTCCTGCTTGGGCTTTACTACCACAAACTCCTTTGCCCCGGCTATCTCGTCTTTCAGCGTCTGCTCCAGCTGCACCTTCGGCTTGCCCCAAAGCAACTCGTACTGCATGGGGAAAGCCATGGTGAGCAGTGCCTTTCCCTTGGTGTCAGTCCAACCCACCTGATAGTATTTGCTCTCCACATTTTTCATGGAGAACGGGGTGGAGGGAGATATCTTCCTTGCCGTGGAAGCACTGCCTGCCATGAACATCACCTTGTCGTCGTGCAACTTCTGTGTCACGTCCACGCCCTTCTGTTGCAGGCTGTCCGTCTCATAGAGATAGCGTTCCAGGAAATCGTACACCACAGACGGGAAGTCTCTCTTAATCTCGTCGGAGAAGAGATGGAACCGCTGGGCTGACGCCTCTTGCTGCAACGCCACGAAGGCGCACAGCAAGAGTATGTGTCTTGATATTCTCATAAGCGAGATGGTTTAGTGTTTGTCTTTACTTGGAATCGTAGCTGCTCTCGTTGCCTACGCCGAAGTTGAGCGAACCGAGGAGGTTGCCCGCCGAGTCGTAGTGCTTGCCATAGACCAAGAACCCGTTGTAGAACTCGCCAATCACGTAGTCGCCGGCACTGGCAGTACGCCCCTTGGCATCGTTGCGGTTAATCTGGCGGCTTCTGGTATAGGTCAAACGCCCCTGTCCATGGGGATAGCCATTCTTGATGGCACCGCTATACTTGCCGTAGCTCAGACGCAAAGTGCCGTTGCCGGAAGAGGCGGAAGCCTTGGGTGCGGCTGTTGCCTTGGGAGCGGAAGTCTTGGCCTTTGCTGCCACAGGCACCTGTTTCTCCACAACCTTCTCCACGGTGACGGTGTCCACCTGCTTCACCGTGTCGTTTTTTACCACTGTCACGGTATCGGGCTTGGCTGTCTCTGTGCTGTCCGTTGGGATTGCCACTGGTTCTTTTGGTTCTGTATCTCCGCCCGAGAAGGCTAAGATGCAACCGATGACAATGGCTATTGCCAGAATGGCACCGCCTGCCATCAGGGGCACTTTCTTGTTAGACTTTTTCTTGGGAGGCGCACAGGGAGAGAGTTTCTTGTGACACTCGGGACACTCCATGTCTCCATGCACGATTTCCTGTATTTGCTTATATTGTGCGCAACTGCTGTTGAGGCACACGCCGTATTTCTTGATGCGACCGGATGTTTCTCTTGCCATAATTGTTCTTTTTTATTGTGTTGATGTTGTTGTTATTTATACCAATGGAGGTGGAACGGCACCGGGTGTTGGTGGCATGGGTGGCATCCCTGGAGCCGCTGGTGGAGGCGTAGGGGCAAACAGAGCATTAAGCTCTGGTACCTGTCCTGCCGGCATCCAACTCGCCATTCCTTGCTGCCAAACCATGGTCTGTGCCGTGAGTTGACCTGTGGGGACGAAACTCTTGAGCGTGGTGTAGTCGTAAGGACCATAATTCTGACCTGCGATATTCAAATACATCTGCACCTGTGGTTCTGCCGGTTGCATAGGAGGAGGCACTGGCGCACTGGGTATAGGTGGCGGAACTGGACTGCCCGACATAGGCTGTGCTGGCGTTGCGGCTGGTTGCATTGCTGGTTGCATTGCTGGAGCAGAAACTGCATTAGCCGCAGCTCTTTCCTCGTCGATCTTCCGCAACTCTGCATCGCTCTTGGCGAAGATTTCCTGCAGGTTGTCGCCCAAGCCCTCGCTGTGCAATAGGATGGCACGACTCAAGTCTTGGTTGGCGTTGCCTGTATGCAGGTATCTTTCGTAACGCTTCTTGTAGCCTGCCAACCATGTGATGGCTCGCATCGGGAAGGCATAGTTGATGGTGATGATGGACAGTTCGTTCTTGCGACTGCTCTCCATGAATATCTTTGGCTTCTTTACACCATTCTCCACCTGGCTTTCGAACGCCTCCTTCAAGTCGTTGGCAAACTCCTTCAAGCCGGGATTATCGCTTGGCGAAGGGATGCTGATGAGCACTTCACGCAGATTGATGTTCTTGTTCTCGTCGGGTTGGTCATTGTTGCGTATGTTGGAGATGATCTGGTTGCGGTCCAGATTGATATAAGCACCGCTCTGCTCCAGTATCTCGTGGGCAAACTCCTGTATCTTCTGTCTATTGTGGCCCAGTTTCTGCTGGAGCTGGGTCAGGATGTTCAGCCCGAGAACTTTTGTCGAAGATGACGGCAGGTCGGCATGCTTTGTCTGGATAATCTCGGAGAGCTTGACATCGAAGGCATGCTTGATGGTCTTCTCGTTGATTCTGGTGAGCAGGTCGCCAAAGTTCTTGAACTCCGTGTCGGGAAGAATCTCCTCGCGAAGTTGGCGACTGATATTCACCATGCCTTCCTTGTCGAATCGGATTTCCTCCTCATATTTCTCCATGCGCTCTTCCTCGCTTACCTCGATGACGGAGCCACGCATGTCCTCAAGTCCCTTGTTCACCTTCTGCTGGGCAGTGATGAGGCGGTTGGTCTCGTCGATGCAGTCACTTAGCATCTTGCTGAAGGCATTGATATCGTCGCTCATCCGTCCAATTTCACGCTGCAGTTCGGAAGACAACTGGCGTGCGAAGTCAAGGCCAACGAGACGGGTGCGCAGCTCCAGGTTGTAGGCAAGTTCGTCCTTGTATTTGGCGAAATGGTCAGCCTTCTTCTTGGTGACGAACTTACCGAAGAATCCTACCTCTGCCCAGTCCTTTGCAATGTCGCCCATGATGTCATCAGACTCTTGCAGCCTTGCCTTTTCCTCCTCGACGGAAGCATCGAGCTTCTTCTTCATGTCGTCCGCCACATAACCGGCAAGCAGTTCGCCGATGCGACTGAGTTCCACGATGGAAATCTGTCCGTCTCTCCACTTGTTGAAGAGTTCCTTCTCTATGTTGTCACGGATTTTGCGTGCTATGGGGTTGAGGGAGCGCAACTTGGTGTTGTAGTAATTGCGCACGCCTTCGTCTCGGAAACTTTCGTCGAACATTCCGTTCATCTGTTTTGACAGTTCGGCAAGCGGATTCTCATATTCGCTGCAGAAATCGACAAAGTCATCCACACGGCACTGCCAGTCCTTGGAGAACCTGTCGTAAGCAGCCCCGTCCTTGGTGGTGAGCACTTCTTCCTCCAAGGTCAGATGGGCCTCGTCGAGCATCCATCTGTTCAGCGTCTCGTCCTTCAGGTATTCTGCCCGATAGTCGAAATTCACCTCTTCGTCGATGAAGCCGAGGCTCGAACGCCAGTTGTTATATCGGAACTGGCATAGCACACTCTTGCCCACAGTGTAGGTCATGTGCTTCAGCACACGCAACTCGGGATAGATGACACGCTTCAAGCCAAAGGAGTAAAGTTTCTTGGTGCGAACGATGGGCAGTTCCTGGTTCTGCATCACCTCCTCTGGCGATACACATTCGTCATACTCAAACTCAGCCCCATCCATATTCTCGAAGTTGAACGCGCGGATGAGATCGTGGCATTCGGAAGCCTCTTGATTGATTAGGAACACACGCGAATAGACATAGTCGCTCACAATCTTCGGCAGCTCGGTGAAGGAATCCACAATCCGACCGTTGGAATTCACATTGCTATATAGCGCAATACCGTTGGCGACACCCTTGATTCGCTCGCTGAAAACATTCAGCGGTGCTCCGCTCGATAGAACATCGCAAGGGGTATAGCGTCCGCACTGCAAGGCGTTGAGCTCGTTCAAGGCTGCATAGCCGTTCTCGTAGTATCGTCCCTTGTCCATGTCTGCCTTCGGAAGATCCTGTTCTGGTATCATGGCGTACACATTGATTTGCGCCTCGTCCCAACCGGGGATGTTCCTTGCCTGTACGATGGCATCGATAATGGAGCCCGAGCCTGTTCCACCGCAAAGTCCGGCAAAGATATGTATCTGTTTTGAGTTGTTGTGAGAACGCTCGTTGCATTTGGCGAAACAATTCTTCAGCGCATCCACATACTTGCGGGCATTTACGGCAAAGAGCAGCCGACCCGCACGACGTTTCTGTCCGGCAGCTTCACCAAGGTTGCCGATGGCAGTACGCACGGCACTCACATTGTTGACGATGCCTCGCAACTCCGGGTGATTGTCGATGTTGTCAAGCAGGTCGGGTACATCGCATCCCTTGATGTAAAGGAATTCGTTCTCGCCGAAACTGGCATCCTGTCCCATCACGTCCATGTCTGCCCGTCCGATGCCCATCATCTCACGTGTGGAGTCCACGTACAGCAAGGCCACTGGTTGCTTTTCCCGTTCTTCCTTGTTTGGAAATTCCTCAAACATACGCATCTTGAATGCGCGCAATATCTTGCCTCCTGTTCCTCCGAGACCGACAAGAATGTGATTTGTCTTTAATGTTCCCATATTATAGAATGTATTTGATTATTCCTTATCTGCGTCTTCTCGATGATAAAGAAGAAGTATATCGTCTTCCCGTTTGAGCACCTCTTGGTATGTCCCTCGAACGTTTCACCGGTTTCTCCATCGTGATATACATCAAGAATCCAGCCACTCCCATAAACAATACCGACCACAGGCAGCGGCGGAAGATGAACCAGCCGATTTCTTTGGTGGAATACTTCACGACATGCCCCAGCATATTGGCGGCAGTCTGTGAGAACATGCCCACGACACTTTGAACGTCGCTGACGGCACTGTTCACATAGCAGGCTCCTATGAGGCGGCTCATTTGGAACGTGAGGAGGGCGCACAGTGCCACGGCTATGATGTAGGCTAAAGGGTTGAGCTTCTTGTTCCCGTTCAGGGAGGCAACTGCGACCAATTCGAGCGCCGACAGCACGACGGCTATCAGAATGCCATACTCTATGTACTCTGTGGTGTTGATTATAGTTCCCATTTTTTTTAAAGTTTTTGATGATTTTACTCTTTCTGTAAACTCTTGGCATCCGGAAGGGCGGTGTTGACAAAGCCGTCAACGAAACCTGCTGCTTCATAGAGGACATCGCGGAGAGCCGCCCCGGCTTCTCGTCCTGCTTGGTTGGCAAAGTAGCCTGCTATCTCGCCTTTCACCTTTCCAAGCCGCTGTAGTTGTTGGGGAGAGAGGTCTTCGCCTTCCAGTTCCTCGGAAAGTTCTTGGTATTCGTCCAATGCTTCAGTCCAATCCTCTTCCGTATAGTTGGCGGAATGAAGGCTCATGTCGGCAGAAAGCTGTTCCATTTTGCGGATGGAATCCTCCTTGTCGTTACATGACGACAAGGAAAGCGACATCCCCAACAAAAGGATTAGGGACATCCTGAATTTCCGTAATGTGATGTTCTTCGTTGACATTAGGAGCATACAGTTTTGCAGCCTATGTTCCCCTTGCTAGGCTATGGTTTCTATAGGTTTGGGTCAGGCATAAAAAAAGCGTGGAGAACTTACCTGTTGTCCATTCCACACACTGAGGCTCTCGCATTGCCTATCTAAGTCGAACAGACAACGTCAGAGCCCACGCCGATATGATAATCGTATCCATGCGGAGCATATATGCAAAAACACACTGCACCCAAAAGGGTACAATGATGGCTTGCAATAAACCACATGGGCAGATATAATCACACCCGGGGCATCTACCGTTGCTAAGTTCAAGACTTAGATACTGTAATTTGCGAGATTCCAGTTCGTCTCAAACAGAGCGTCAAGTAAACGCCTTAATTATGTCATGCCCCTTTAGCCCACCCAACCTCCTTTATTTGCAGGCATAACCTACAAAAGGCTCGGCGTGAACAGAGGCACGGATGCATTGGTTTCAAGTATTCATATACAATTCACCAAATTATCCAACCGCAAAGATATAACAATTTCTCCAAACAAAAGAAGAAAATGGAAACAAAATGATGCGACAAGCGCATTTTGATCATTATTTAGATGTATTCTACCTGAGTTCGGGATAAGAAAAAGTACTTGAACTTCAGTACCTTCCTGCCGGCTGTCCGCCAGCAGGAAGGCATAGTATGAATGGCTCTAT
>CAVGLH010000047.1:0-16542 GCA_963630065.1 Bacteroides fragilis
CGCCGTACCACTCAAGCAAGGAATTTCCCCCGCCGTACCACTCAAGCAAGGAATTGTATCAAAATTGAAAAAATCCTACAGTTTCATCGCCTTGCAGAACAATCCCTCGAACTGCTCCTCGATATGCGAGGGCTTGTTCTTGAAGATGCCGAAAATGGCACTTCCGCTTCCGCTCATGGCTGCATAGGCAGCTCCCAGGTTGTAGAGCTTCTGCTTGATTTCTGCCAACTCGGGATGCAGGGCGAAGATGGGAGCTTCGAAATCGTTGACGAGTTCATCTTTCCACGTTTCGATGGGCTGGCGCACGATGTCGCGGCAGCATTTGGCGGGTTTCTTGGGTGTGATGGCGGCATAGGCCTCCTTGGTGCTCACAGCGATGTCGTCGCGCTTCACCACCACCAGATAGTAGCCCTTCAGATTGTCGCCGGGACCGCTCACGGGTGCCAGCTTCTCACCAATGCCTTCTGCATAGCAGCAGGTGTCGCCGTCTTCAGGGTCGGCGGTGATGAAGTAGGCGCAGTCGGCACCCAGTTTGGCAGCATATCGCTCCATCTCTGCGTTGCCGATGTTCAGTCGGAACCGCTCGTCGAGCAGCCTTATCATGAAGGCGGCATCGGCAGAACCGCCGCCCAGTCCGGCTTGTGATGGGATGCGCTTCACCAGATGGGCATGTACGCGTGGCAACTCAAAGTCGGCTGCAAGGAGGTTGTAAGCCTTGATCACGAGGTTGTCTTTCTCGTCGCATTCCACCTTATTGCCCGTCACCTTGATGTCGCAGTCGGCATCGCTGGGGAATTTCTCGTCCATGTATTTAATTTCCAATGCATCAGTGAGAGGGATAGGGTAGAACACGGTTTCCAGGTTGTGGTATCCATCTTCACGCTTGCTTACGATGTTCAAGCCAAGGTTGATCTTGGCGCATGGGAATATAATCATATGCTTGTTAGTTTAATTGTTTGATACTGCAAAGATATAAAAAATATCTCAACTTGTTGCATTTGCGCCGAATATTTTTTGTATGTAGCGCATTATTTTCTTGCAATCAGTTTAAAAATATTAAAAACATCCCCTTTCTCCAATATCTTTTGTATCTTTGCAAGGAAATAATAATACAATAAATATGAAAAAAGGAGATAAAGTAAGATTCTTGAGCGAAGTGGGCGGCGGAAAAGTGGCCGGCTTCCAGGGTAAGGACATCGTGCTTGTGGAGGACGAGGACGGATTTGAAATCCCCATGCGCATCAACGAAGTTGTGGTGGTGGAACAGGACGAATATTCTATGGGCAAGATGATTGCGGCCAAGATGGACGCCAAGCAGCGGGCCGAGGAACACGCCAACACCGAGCTGCATCAGGACAGCCGCAGCATCAAGGCCATCCTCAACGAGCACGATGAGGAGGTGGATATGAATGTGGAGGAATACGACCCGGCCGACCGCGAGATGACATTCGTGAAGCAAGTGCAGGAGCGAGTGGGCGGCAACAAGCTCAGTGCCTACCTGGCCTTTGTGCCCATCGACATCAAGGACGTGACCAATACCCGCTTCGAGACCTATCTGGTCAACGACAGCAACTACTATCTGCGCTACACCTATCTTGTGGCCGAGGGCAACGCCTGGACGCTGAAGGCCGAGGGCGAGATTGAACCCAACACGAAGCTTTTCGTGGAGGAGTTCGGACGCGACATGCTCAACGAGATGGAGCACGTCGCCATCCAGATGATAGCCTACAAGAAAGAAAAGCCTTTCCTCCTGAAGCCAGCCACCGACGTGCAGTTCAGGCTAGACCCTGTGAAGTTCTACAAACTGCATGTGTTCACGGAGAACGATTTCTTCGAGATGCCCGCCTTGCTCTACACCATCGTGGAGAACGACGAGGTGGCCCGCCCTCTGGTCATCGACTCCAAGCGATTGAAGGAGCAGATGTACAAGGACCAGGCCGTGGTGACCAATCAGGCCAAGAAGGCTGGCAAGAAGGACGATGGTACGGTGGTAGTAGACCTGCACGCCGACGAAGTGCTTGAAACAACTGCTGGAATGAACTCCGCCGACATCCTTCATTATCAGATGGATATCTTCAAGAAGACAATGGATGAGTACAGGAAGAAGAAAGGCCAGAAGATTGTCTTCATTCATGGCAAGGGCGAGGGCGTGCTGCGACAGACTATTGTACACGAACTCAACTATCGCTATAAGAGTTGCACCTATCAGGATGCCTCCTTCCAAGAGTATGGCTACGGAGCCACACAAGTGACGATTAAATAAAGAATGAACAATGAAGTACGGATATATCAAGGTGGCCAGTGCCATTCCCGCCGTAAGGGTGGGGGATGTCGTCTATAATACGAAGCAGATAGAAGACCAGATAGCCCAGGCCGAGGGACGGGGGGTGGAGATCATTACCTTTCCCGAGCTTTCCATCACGGGCTATTCCTGCCAGGACCTCTTCAGGCAGCAGATGCTGCTGGAGACGTCGGAACAGGCGGTGATGATGCTCCTCGACTTTACGAGGAAGCTCGACATCATCGCCATCGTCGGCGCACCAGTCGTGGCGGGCGACTTGCTGCTCAACTGTGCCATCGTCATTCAGCAAGGACAGATACTGGGTGTTGTGCCCAAGACCTACCTGCCCAACTATAGCGAGTTTTATGAGAAGCGTTGGTTTGCCTCGGCCCAGGACTTGCGCGACGTTGAGGTTCGCTATGCCGGCCATAAGGTGCAGCTTACCCCCGACGTGCAGATTTTCCGCACTGGCGACGGAGTGCAGTTTGGCGTGGAGATTTGTGAAGACGTGTGGGCTCCTGCCCCTCCCAGCAACAAGTTAGCTCTGGCTGGTGCCGACCTCATCTTCAACCTCTCGGCCAGCGACGAGCTTATCGGCAAGCACAACTATCTGAAGAGCCTCCTGGCCCAGCAGAGTGCGCGCACGATGACGGGCTATGTCTATAGCTCCTGCGGCTTCGGCGAGAGCACGCAAGACGTGGTGTATGGCGGTAACGCCCTCGTTTATGAGAATGGAGTATTACTTCAACAAGGTGAACGTTTTGCCCTGGAACCACAGATGGTTACGTCGCAGATTGACATAGAAAAGTTGCGTTCCGAGCGTCGCACCAACTCTACCTATGTCAACGCCCAGCGCAACATCAAGTATTCCGTGCTTGGAGGTCAGTTTGGCATCCGCACCATCGACGCATTCCCCCAGGAGAACAATCGGGATTTCGTCTTGGAACGCGAGGTGAATCCCCATCCGTTTATCCCCACCAGCAGTGATATGAACGCCTCCTGCGAGGAGATATTCAATATCCAGCTCATGGGCTTGGCCAAGCGTATTGTCCACACCCATGCCAAAACTGTGGTGGTGGGCATCAGTGGCGGGCTCGACAGTACCCTCGCCCTTCTTGTATGCGTCAAGGCCTTCGACAAGTTGAAGATGAGCCGCAAGGGTATTGTGGGTGTCACTATGCCCGGTTTCGGCACCACCGACCGCACCTACAACAATGCCCTCTCGCTGATGCAGAGCCTCGGCATCACCATCCGCGAGATTAGCATCGCCAAGTCTGTGACCCAGCATTTCGAGGACATCGGTCACGACGCCAGTGTTCACGACGTGACCTATGAGAACTCTCAGGCTCGCGAGCGCACCCAGATATTGATGGACTTGGCCAACAAGTTGGGTGGCATGGTGATAGGTACGGGCGACCTTTCGGAGCTGGCCCTCGGCTGGGCCACCTACAACGGCGACCACATGAGCATGTATGGTGTGAACGCCAGCATCCCCAAGACCCTTATCCGCCATCTCGTGAACTACGTGGCAGAGAGTGGAGTGGACGAGCAGAGCCGTGTCACCCTGCGCGACATCATCGACACGCCCATCAGTCCCGAGCTGATTCCCGCCGACGAGAACGGCAACATCAAGCAGAAGACCGAGGACCTCGTGGGCCCCTACGAACTGCACGATTTCTTCCTCTATTACTTCCTGCGCTTCGGCTTCCGGCCTTCCAAGATTTACATGTTGGCCAAGAAGGCCTTTGTTGAATCTTCTGTTGAACGAGTGAAGATAAGCGACAACGATCCTGATAGTTATGATGAGGAGACTATCAAGAAATGGCTCAAGACATTTGTCCGCCGTTTCTTCAATCAGCAGTTCAAGCGCAGCTGTCTGCCCGACGGCCCGAAGGTGGGAAGCGTGAGCCTGAGTCCGCGTGGCGACTGGCGAATGCCGAGCGATGCGTCGAGCGCCATCTGGCTGCAAGAGGCAGAGAACTTGTGATAAATGTTAGAAATTATATTAATTTATTCTTCATTATTCTGTAAAAAGCATTTTTTTTATTAACTTTGCGCCCACAAAGTAAAAACTATAAAATAAAGTTAACATTATGGCTAAGAAATTTGCCGAACACAAGGGTCTGGATTTGACCAAGACCAACAATGACGTACTAGCAGCGTGGGAGAAAAACGACATCTTCCACAAGTCTATCGACGAGCGTGAAGGCTGTCCTCAGTTCATCTTCTTCGAGGGCCCTCCATCTGCCAACGGACACCCGGGTATTCACCATGTGTTGGCACGCAGTATCAAGGATACATTCAACAGATACAAGACGATGAAGGGGTTCCAGGTTCACCGCAAGGCAGGATGGGACACCCACGGACTCCCCGTGGAGCTGGGTGTGGAGAAAGAGCTCGGCATCACCAAGAAGGACATCGACAACAAGGCATCGGAGAAGTACATCTCTACCGAGGACTACAACCACAAGTGCCGCGAGAACGTGATGATGTTCACCGCAGAGTGGCGCGAGCTTACCGAGAAGATGGGTTACTTCGTAGACCTCGACCATCCTTACATCACCTACGACAACAAGTATATCGAGACGCTGTGGTGGCTCCTGAAGCAGCTCTACAACAAGGGCTTGCTCTACAAAGGCTACACCATCCAGCCATATTCGCCGGGCGCAGGAACAGGTCTTAGCTCACACGAGTTGAACCAGCCCGGTTGCTACCGCGACGTGAAGGACCTCACCACCACCGTACAGTTCCTCATCAAAGACCCGAAGGCGGAGTGGACCCAGTGGGGCAAGCCTTATTTCGTGGCTTGGACGACAACTCCCTGGACATTGCCTTCAAACGTGGCACTCTGCGTAGGACCCAAGATAGACTATGTGGCCATCGAGACCTATAACCTCTACAACGGCGAACCAATGACGCTCGTGATGGCTGAGGCACTGGTGGGTTCTTACCTGAAGGCCGACCAGGAGTGCAAGGAGGGCGACCTCCTGCCATTCGACAAGGAGAAGAAGCAGTGCCCATGGCGCATCATCGGTCATTACAAGGGTACAGAACTCGAAGGCTTCCACTACGAGCAGCTCATGCCTTGGGTGAAGCCATGCGAGAAGGTGGACGACTTCGCTCCTAAGTTTGTCACCGAGTTTGCCGCCGCCCATCCCGAGAAGGTTTTTGCTTCTGAGGACGGTCGTGACAAGTTCGTGGAGATGGAGAGCGAGGCTTTCCGCGTGATTCTCGGCGACTATGTGACGACAGACGACGGTACGGGTATCGTGCATATAGCTCCTACTTTCGGTGCAGACGATGCCAAGGTGGCGAAGGATGCCAACATCCCTGCCCTCTACCTTATTAATAAGAAGGGCGAGACACGTCCGATGGTGGATCTTCAGGGCAAGTTCTATGTCTTGGAAGACCTCGATGATAATTTCATCGCCGCTTGCGTAGACAAGGAGGCTTATGCCCACCACGCCGGCGACTATGTGAAGAACGCCTACGACCCACAGTTCAACGTGGACGGCGTATGGGACAAGAAGGCTTCCGACAAGGCTGAAGACCTCAACATCGTGCTCTGCTACGAGCTGAAGCAGGAGGGCAAGGCCTTCAAGAGCGAGAAGCACGTACACAACTATCCCCACTGCTGGCGCACCGACAAGCCCATCCTTTACTATCCATTGGACAGCTGGTTTATCAAGGACACCGCCCGCAAGGAGCGCATGGTGGAGCTCAACAAGACCATCAACTGGCAGCCCGAGAGCACAGGTACAGGCCGCTTCGGCAACTGGCTGGAGAACCTGAACGACTGGAACCTCTCCCGTTCCCGCTTCTGGGGCACTCCGTTGCCTATCTGGCGCGACGAGAACCGTGGCGAGAAATGCATCGGTAGCCTGGAGGAGCTTTATGCAGAGATAGAGAAATCTGTGGCTGCAGGCATCATGAAGAGCAACCCGATGAAGGACAAGGGCTTTGTGGTAGGCGACTACAGCCAAGAGAACTATGACAAGATAGACCTCCACCGCCCCTACGTTGACAACATCGTATTGGTGAACGAGGAGGGCAAGCCTATGCACCGCGAGAGCGACCTGATCGACGTGTGGTTCGACTCAGGTTCCATGCCCTACGCCCAGCTCCACTATCCCTTCGAGGGAGAGATGGCCCGTGGCACGGAGGCAGACCGAGATGCCTTGATTCACAGCACCTACGAGGGCTATGCCATTCCTCCTAAGTTCTATCCCGCCGACTTCATCAACGAGGGCGTCGACCAGACCCGCGGATGGTTCTTTACCCTTCATGCCATCGCCACGATGGTGTTCGACAGTGTGGCCTTCAAGAACGTCATCTCTTCCGGCCTTGTGCTCGACGCCAAGGGCAACAAGATGAGCAAGCACGTGGGCAACGTGACCAACCCGTTCGAGATGATCGACAAGTATGGCGCCGACCCCGTGCGCTTCTATATGATGACCAACAGCGAGCCTTGGGACAACCTCAAGTTCGACCCCAACGGAGTGGACGAGACCCGTCGCAAGTTCTTCGGTACATTATACAATACATACAGCTTCTTCGCACTCTATGCCAACGTGGACGGTTTCGACCCCGAGGCAGCACAGGTGCCTGCAGAGAAGCGCCCGGAGATAGACCGCTGGATTCTCTCTTCGCTCAACACGCTTGTGAAGGGCGTGGAGAAGGAGCTTGACGGCTATGACCCGACACGCGCCGGACGATTGATTGACGCTTTTGTCAACGACGACCTCTCCAACTGGTATGTCCGCCTGAACCGCAAGCGTTTCTGGGGCAAGGAGATGAGCGAGGACAAGCTCAGTGCCTACCAGACACTCTACACCTGCCTGATGACAGTGGCCAAACTCTTGGCTCCGTTCGCCCCCTTCTATGCCGACGAGCTTTACAAGGACTTGGGCGGCGAGTTGGAAAGCGTACACCTGGACAAGTTCCCCGAGGCCGACGACGCAGCCATCGACCACGACTTGGAAGAGCGTATGGCCATCGCCCAGAAGATCACTTCTATGGTGCTTGCATTGCGCCGCAAGGTGAACATCAAGGTACGCCAGCCACTCCAGCAGATTATGGTTCCTGCAGTGGACGACACGCAGAAGGCTCATGTCGAGGCCGTGGCCGACTTGCTGAAGAACGAGGTGAACGTGAAGGAGGTTAACTTCATTGAGGGCCAGGGCATTCTGGTGAAGAAGGTGAAGTGTAACTTTAGGGTGATGGGCAAGAAGTTTGGCAAGCTGATGAAGGGCGTGGCAGCCCAGATGTCGGCCCTCGACCAAGACCAGATAGCAGCCTTCGAGAAGGCCGGCAACATCACATTGAATGTTGACGGACAGGAAGCCGTAGTGGAAGTGGCCGACGTGGAGATTATCTCCGAGGACATCCCCGGATGGCTCGTATCGAACGAGGGCAACCTGACCGTGGCTCTTGAGGTGGAGCTGACTCCCGAGCTGAAGAAGGAGGGTATGGCCCGCGAGCTCATCAACCGTATCCAGAACCTGCGCAAGGAGACAGGCCTTGAGATTACCGACCGCATCACGGTGACCGTGGCTCCCAACGAGGAGACCGACGCCGCCATTGAGGCCTTCGGCGACTATATCAAGGGCCAGGTTCTGGCCGACGGCATCGAGATCGGCGAGAACGACGGCGTGGAGACCGAGTTTGATGACTTCAAGCTGAAGATTGCCATCAAGAAGAATCTGTAGTCATGAACTGGAAGTCAGGAGCCTTCAAAGCTTCTGGCTTCTATATATTTAATATGTGTAAGTATAATAACTATTTTAACATTAACGTCTATGACTAACGAAAAAGCACGTTACAGCGACGAGGAGCTCGAGGAGTTCCGCGTCATTATCGAAGAGAAACTGAAGGTGGCGAAGCAGACCTATCGCGAGTGCATGAACCAACTGAACCACGCCGACAGTAACGATGTCATCGATACGTCGCCCACCTACAAGGCTCTGGAGGAGGGTAGTGACGCTCAGACCAAGGAGGAAATCATCCAGATGGCTCAGCGACAGCAGAAGTTCATCAAGGGATTGGAAGCCGCCTTGCTTCGCATCCAGAACAAGACTTATGGCATCGACCGCGAGACGGGGCAGCTGATACCCAAGGAACGTCTCCGCGTGGTGCCCCACGCCACACTCAGCGTGGCTTCAAAAGAGGCTAGAAAACATAGATAAATGAAAGAGATAAACAAGAGAAATACCGGATGGCTCGTCATGGCAATGATGGTTGTGCTCTTGGTGGTCGACCAGGTCATCAAAGTTTACATCAAGACCCATTTTTGCCTTGGCGAGTCTGTGCGTGTCACCGACTGGTTCTACATCGAGTTTGTGGAGAACAATGGTATGGCATGGGGCATGTCGTTCATCGGCAAGCTCTGGCTCAGCCTGTTCAGGTTGGCGGCCATCGCCGTGCTGGGCGTCTATCTGTACCGCATCATCAAGCGGGGCACTTTTCGGCTGCTCTATGTGGTGATGGTGGCCTTGGTGCTCACGGGTGCCATCGGCAATATGATCGATTCCATCTTCTACGGATTGGTGTTCACTGGAGCCTCGCCCTATTATGTGTCCTATCCCGTGGCTTTTGGCCATGGCTATGCTCCCGTGCTGATGGGCAAGGTGGTAGACATGTTCCGTTTCCCCTTCTTCAGCTACACATGGCCAGAGTGGGTGCCCTTCTTCGGCGGACAGCACGGCACGTTCTTCGACCCCGTGTTCAATTTCGCCGACTCTTGCGTCACTGTTGGCATCTTCGGCCTCTTGCTGTTCTGCCGCAAGGAACTGGAGACGCTGGGGGGTGACACCAAGAAAGGGGAGAACCTGAAAGAGGAGAACAAAGAAAAGGAGGAAGAGGCATGAGAAAGGCATTGGCATACATTGGGACTTTGGCGGCTTTCTGCGCCGTCCTGGCTTCCTGCAAGCCGTCGTTGCCCGGCGATGTGCTCTCGAAGAGCGATATGACCGACATCCTCTTCGACTACCACTTGGCCGTGGCCATGGCGCAAAATAGTCCGGAAAGTTCCGAGGCCGACAATGTTGCCTATCGCGAGGCTGTGCTGAAGAAGCACGGAGTGACATCGGCCGAGTTCGACAGCTCCATGGTCTATTATATGAGGCACACCGAGCTGATGTACCAGGTGTACAAGGATTTGGCCGACCGCATGGAGAGCGAAGTGGTCTCGATGGGTGGAGAGGCTGGCGGCGGCGACTTCGACAACCTTTCTGCCACTGGCGACACTGCCAACATCTGGACGGCTGCCCGCTCGATGGTGTTCTCTCCCTGCAAGGGGTTGAATTGCTACAGTTTCCATCTCGATGCCGACACAGCCTTCCACAAGGGCGACAGGTTGCGCCTCGACTTTGAGTCGCAGTTCATCTACCAGGACGGTGTGCGCGACGGCATCGCCTTGCTGGCCGTACAGTTTAAGAACGACAGCACGGCCCAGTCGACCGTACACATTCAGAGCACCCAGCATTATTCCATCGAGGTGGCCGACAATGATAGCCTGGGCATCAAGAGTGTGAAGGGCTATTTCCTGCTCAGCGATGGAGGATTCGGCATGGATTCCAATTCCTCCACCACGCTCAAGCTGATGTTCCTCGACCGCATCAGGCTCATCCGTATGCACAAGCGCAAGATTCTTGCTCCCAAGATTTCGACCGATGGCGACAGTGCCAAGGTTGACACGGCCAAGCGCCGTTCTCCAGCCGACTCGTTGCGGTCGCCAGGCAATCCTCCACCACCCAAAATAGTTAGTTTCAAGACTAAGGAAGAGGTTACCCGAGAAGAAATATAGTTGGTAGGTGCGGTGTCTCACCGCTCAATAAAGAAGAATGATTATTATGGACGACTTCCGGCGATGCGGAGCCCACGAGATAGTGCTGCCCGACGGCACTCGTCTCCACCAGGCTGTAGTAGAGACAGAGGCGGGCAGGGTGGTGAACTACTATGAGTTTCACGACGAGCTGCCGATGACGGAGTGGCTGGGTGGAGAAATCCGTCTGGAGCGCGACGAGGAGGGAATCCTCCGGGCTATATGGCAGGGAAAGAAAATTTAATATTCAACATTAAGAAAACAATATGTTAAGCGTAGATCAATTGGAAGACAAGTTGATAGACTTGGCCTTTGCCGAGGATATCGGAGATGGTGACCACACCACTCTTTGCTGCATCCCCGAGGATGCCATGGGCAAGAGCCACTTGCTCATCAAGGAAGACGGCGTACTGGCCGGAGTAGAGATGGCCAAGAAGGTGTTTGCCCGTTTCGACCCCACTATGAAGGTGGAGGTGCTGATAAACGACGGCGCACAGGTGAAGAAAGGCGACATCGCCATGGTTGTGGAGGGTAAGACCCGTTCGCTGCTGCAGACGGAGCGACTGATGCTCAACATCATGCAGCGCATGAGCGGCATCGCCACGATGACCGCCAAGTATGTGAAACGACTGGAGGGTACCAAGACTCATGTTCTCGACACCCGCAAGACCACCCCGGGATTGCGTATGCTGGAGAAGCAGGCCGTGAAGATTGGCGGCGGCATGAACCACCGCATCGGTCTCTTCGACATGATTCTTCTCAAGGACAACCACGTGGACTTCGCCGGTGGCATCACCAACGCCATCGACCGCTGCCATGCCTATCTCCAGGAGAAGGGGCTCGACCTGAAGATTGAGATTGAGGTGCGCAGCTTCGACGAGCTGAATCAGGTGCTGGAGCACGGCGGCGTGAACCGCATCATGCTCGACAACTTCTCCGTGGCCGACACCAAGAAGGCCGTAGACATCATCGCAGGCAAGTATGAGACAGAGTCTTCGGGCGGTATCACTTATGACACCATCCGCGACTACGCCGAGCAGGGAGTGGACTTTATCTCCGTAGGTGCCCTGACCCACAGTGTGAAGGGACTCGACATGAGTTTCAAGGCATGCGAGTGAAAAAGTAAAAAAGTAAAAAGGTAAAAAATATGAAGAAAAATATTTTGGCGGCGGCTCTTGTGGCTGCCGCTTCCTTTAGCGCCGTCGATGCCTTGGCTTGCACCAACTTCATCGTGGGCAAGAAGGCTTCCGTGGACGGGGCTGTAATGTGTTCCTACAGTGCCGACGACTACGGCATGTTCCAGAACCTCTGCCACTACCCGGCTGCCAAGCACGCCAAGGGGGAGATGCGCAAGATTTACGACTGGGACTCCAATAAATATTATGGTGAGATACCCGAGGCCGCCGAGACCTACAATGTCATCGGCAACATCAACGAGTATCAGGTCACCATCGCCGAGACCACTTACGGAGGTCGCGAGGAGATGGTAGATTCCACTGGTATCCTGGATTATGGTTCGCTCATCTATATAGCCCTGCAGCGTAGCAAGACGGCCCGCGAGGCCATCAAGGTGATGACCACATTGGCCAACACCTACGGCTACAACTCGGAGGGTGAAACATTCACCATCTGCGACCCCGATGAGGCATGGATCATGGAGATGATGGGCAAGGGACCTGGTTCGAAAGGAGCCGTGTGGGTGGCTCAGCGCATCCCCGACGATGCCATCTGCGCCCATGCCAACCAGAGCCGCATCGGTAAGTTCAACATGAAGGACAAGAAGAATGTGATGTATGCCAAGGACGTGGTGTCGTTTGCACGCAGCAAGGGGTGGTATACAGGCAAGGATGCCGACTTCTCTTGGAAGATGGCCTATGCCAAACCCGATTTCTCAGGCCGTCGGTTCTGCGACGCCCGTGCCTGGGCCTTGATGAACCATTTCAAGGACATGAGCCAGTATCTCGACTGGGCGCTCGGCAAGGACCCCAATGCTCAGGACATGCCTCTCTGGGTGGTGCCCGACAAGAAGGTGAGCGTGGCTGATGTGGAGGCTTGCATGCGCGACCACTACGAGGGAACTCCGCTCTCAGTGGCCGACGGCTCCGATATTGGCGGCGGCATCTGGCAGATGCCCTACAGGCCTACGCCATTGATGTTCAAGGTAGACGGCAAGCAGTGTTTCAACGAGCGTCCCGTGAGCACCCAGCAGAGCGGCTTCGTCTTCGTGAGCCAGATGCGTTCATGGTTGCCCAGGGAGATTGGCGGCGTGCTGTGGTTTGGCAACGACGATGCCAACATGGTGGCCTTCACGCCTGTCTACTGTTCATCCACGGAGCGTCCTGAGTGCTACAACACCCCGGGTGCCGATGCCCTCCACTTCAGTATGAAGAACGCCTATTGGGTGTGCAACATGACGAGCAATATGGTTTATCCCCGCTACAGTCTGATGTTCCCCAGCCTGAAGGAGGTGCGCGACAGTCTCGACAACAGCTATTTCGCCGCACAGCCCGCTGTGGAGAAGAAGGCGCAGGAGCTGTATGCACAGAATCCTGCCCAGGCCGTGAAATACCTCAACGACTATGGTGTGGAAAAAGCCCAGCAGATGTTGGCTCGCTGGCAGCAACTCTTCCAGTATATGGTGGTGAAATACAATGACATGATTATCAAGCCTACCGATGCCCAGGGCAAATTTGAGACTACCAAGGAAGGACTGGGCGCAAGGCCCGTTCGTCCCGGTTACCCCGAGAAATACGCCAGGGAGCTTATCAAGCAGACAGGCGACAAGTTCCTTGTTCCAGAGGAGAACAAGTAGTCTTTGTTCCTCATAAAAACTTTCGGGTCACCAGCAAAGTCCACACGATTTTGCCGGTGACCCGTATTTTTGCCTTTTGGCAAATCAAAAACTATAGTAGTTTTCTCATTTTTCAAGTCTCCTTTCCTCCTAAAGTCCGTATCTTTGCAACCAATTAGGTATAAAACAACATAAGAAAAACTTAAAAACAAAAACAATTATGGTGAACAGATTCATATTGAATGAAGTTTCTTACTTTGGTCCTGGTTCCCGCAAAGAACTCCCTACCGTGGTAGCTAGCCGCGGATGGAAAAAGGCATTGGTGGTTACAGACAAGGGACTCATGAAGTTTGGCGTGGCCAAGATGGTGCTGGATGTGCTGGACGAGGCACATATCGCATACGAGATTTTCGATGAAGTGAAACCCAACCCCACCGTTACCAACGTGACCATGGGCATCGAGGCTTGCAAGAAGGCTGAAGCCGACTTCATCATCGCCATCGGCGGTGGTAGCTCAATGGATACAGCCAAGGGCATCGGCATCGTGGTCAACAATCCCGAGTTTGCCGACATCGTTTCTCTGGAGGGCGTGGCTCCCACAAAGAACAAGTGCTTGCCCATCGTGGCTCTCCCAACTACTGCTGGTACCGCCGCTGAGACTACCATCAACTATGTCATCATCGACGAGAAGCGTCAGCAGAAGATGGTGTGCGTAGACCCCAATGACATTCCGGCCGTGGCCATCGTGGATGCCGAACTGATGTATTCCCTTCCAAAAGGCTTGACCGCCGCTACGGGTATGGATGCGATGACGCATGCCATTGAGGGCTTGATAACCAAGGCTGCCTGGGAGATGAGCGATATGTTCGAGTTGAAGGCCATAGAGATGATTTATAAGTACTTGCCTGTCGCCGTCAACGACCCCAAGAATCCTGAGGGCAGAAATGGCATGGCTGTGGCTCAGTATATCGCCGGCATGGCTTTCTCCAATGTGGGACTGGGAGTGGATCATGGTATGGCTCATCCGATGAGTGCCCTCCACGATGTGCCTCATGGTGTGGCTTGTGCCATTTTGCTGCCCACGGTGATGCGCTTCAATATGGAGGTGAGCGTGCCTAAGTATGTGGAGATAGCCAAGGTGGTGGGTGCTTATAAGGATGGAATGACCGACCAGGAGGCTGCCGAGGCAGCCTGCAACGCCATCGAGGAACTTTCCAAGCTTGTGGGCATTCCGCAGCATCTCTCTGAATTGGGCATCACGGAGGCCGACATCCCTGCTTTGGCCGAACAGGCCATCACAGACGTTTGTACGCCAGGCAATCCTCGCGAAGTAAGCAAGGAAGACATCATCGCCTTGTATCACAAGATTTTGTAACAGATAACATAACTATATAAAGAAATCCGCTTGCAGCTTCCTTTAGCTGCAAGCGGATTTCTTTATAGTAATGATAGGAGAAACCTTTATTTCTCATTGATGATTTCCTCGGCTCTCTTCAATGCCTTGCTGATATGGTCGGTAATGTTCTCCTTGCCCAGGAGATTATAGAAACCTGCATGTTCCAATTGGGCGTTCACCTTCTCGCAAACACCGGAAAGCACCACCTGGATGTCTTCCTTCTTGCTCATTTCGCAGAGGTTGGTGAGGTTGTGGATTCCGGTGGAATCTACGAATGGGACTTTGCGCATACGTATCACTCTCACCTTAGGACGGTCGCCGAAGGCAGCCATCACTTCCTCGAACTTGTTGCCGGCACCGAAGAAGAACGGACCGTTGATCTCGTATACCTCCACGCCCTTGGGGATGGTATAGTGCTCCAGGTTGGTGGAGAGGAAGTCGTACTCCTTGTTCAGGTCAATCTCGTCTTCCGTGATTGCCGTCACGTCGGTGGTCTCCGACATACGCTTCATGAAGAGCAGACAGGCGCAAATCAAACCTACCTCGATGGCCACGGTGAGGTCGAAGATGATGGTGAGGAAGAAGGTGATCAGAAGTACGATGACGTCGCTCTTGGGATTCTTCATCAAGGCCAGAAAACTTCTCCAACCGCTCATTCCATAGGAAACAACCACCAGCACACCTGCCAGACATGCCATGGGGATATACTGGGCGAGGGGCATGAGGAAGAGGAAGATGAGCAGCAACACCACGGCGTGGATGATGCCTGCAACTGGGGTCTTGCCGCCATTGTTGATGTTGGTCATCGTGCGGGCGATGGCTCCCGTGGCAGGGATGCCGCCGAAGAGGGGGGAGGCGATGTTGGCCAAGCCCTGTGCCACCAGTTCGGTGTTGGAGTCGTGGTGGTCGGCGATGACACCGTCGGCCACGGTGGCCGAGAGCAGACTCTCGATGGCTCCGAGGATGGCGATGGTGATGGCTGGGGAAACAAGGCTCTTGATGGTCTCCCAGTTCATCTCGGGAACGGTGGCGGCTGGCAGCTCGTTGCTGATCGAGAAGCGGTCGCCGATAGTCTCGATGCTGCTGACACCGGCATATTGCTTCAGCAGCAGTGCCACTACCGTCATCAGGATGATGGCGATGAGCGAACCCGGAATCTTCTTGCTGAACTTTGGCGTGATGGCAATGACAATGACGCTCACCACACCGATGAGGGCGCACCAGGGGTCGATGGTGTCGAAGCTCTGGAAATAGACACCCCATTTCTCCAGGAAGTCGGAAGGGTTGGAGGCCAGCGTCAGTCCGAAGAGGTCCTTGATCTGCGTGGTGAAGATGGTCACGGCGATACCGCTGGTGAATCCCACTACGATGGGGTAGGGGATGTACTTGATGATGGTGCCGAGACGGAGTAGGCCGAAGAGCACCAGGAAGAGACCGGCCATCAAGGTGGCAATAGTGAGCCCCTCCATGCCATACTTCTGGATGATACCATAAATGATGACGATGAATGCTCCCGTTGGTCCACCAATCTGCACCTTGCTTCCACCGAAGACGGAAATGATAAGACCTGCCACGATGGCTGTGATGATACCCTTCTCGGGGGTCACGCCAGAGGCGATACCGAATGCGATGGCGAGGGGGAGGGCCACGATGCCCACAATGATGCCTGCCATGAGGTCGGACATGAATGTCTTCTTGTTGTATGTCTTCAAGCAAGAAAACAAACTCGACTTAATTGCTAATGCTTTCATTTGAAAGTGTTTGTTGTTTTATATGTATAATTCTTAATCTCTCTTGTTATCCGTTAAAAAACGTGTGCAAAGGTACTACAAATATTTCATATAGCAAAATGTTTCTTAAAGTTTATTAGTTATGACTCATAACTGACGTTGTAACAAGGCGTAGGCAACACCGCACCAAAGATATACCAAAGTTATACCAAAGATATACCAAAGATATACCAAAGATATGTTTGGGCCGCACTTGGTAAGGGTATGATAATGTATCACGTGCCTATGCGTGTGCTGGCGCAGCGCAGGTATATATTAATGAGCTGCGTTGCTTAGCTTTCACAAAATGGTGTATAATTGTTAAAATACTGTTAATTTCCAAACTTTTTTCTCGGAATATTTGGCGGTTTCGGAAATAGTTCGTACTTTTGCACTCGCTTTTGAGAAATACTTTTTCTCTTAGCAATGAAAGAAAGAGTTCTTTGAAAGATTTTACATAAACAGACAAGTAGTACAAGAAGC
>CAVGLH010000048.1:0-16514 GCA_963630065.1 Bacteroides fragilis
AACCAGGAATGACAGGACCAGAATCTGTAGTGTTACCATTACACCATATCCCAATGTCGTAAATCATAAAAAACTTGTTGGGATACCCGGACTCGAACCAGGAATGACAGGACCAGAATCTGTAGTGTTACCATTACACCATATCCCAATAGCTCTGCAACCAAGACTATTTCTGAATTGCGAATGCAAAGGTACGAGTTTTTTTTGAACCCACAAAATTTTTCAAGACTTTTTTCTAAAAAAAACGCATTTTCTTTAAAAAATGGCATTTTTTTGCAGTTTTCAATGGTTATTACGTGAATAAAACGTATCTTTGCAAAAGATTTATACATTAATAAATAAGATTCAAGAAAACAAGAGAAAAATAAATGAACACAGTAGAACAACTAGTAGAGACTATTAAAGAAGGTATACAAGAAAAGAAAGGCCAAGACATCGTCATCGCCGACCTCAAAGACATCGACGGCTCCATCGCCAAGTACTTCATCATCTGCCAAGGCGGAAGCCCCACACAGGTAGAGGCTATTGCGGAAAGCATCGGCGACACTTGCCGCGAACGACTGGGAGAGAAACCCGTCAACGTGGCCGGACTCGGCAACGACCAATGGGTGGCCATGGACTATGTGGACGTACTGGTGCACATCTTCCTGCCGGAAGTGCGCAGCTACTACGACCTGGAGCACCTCTGGGACGACGCCAAGCTCACAAACGTGCCCAACCTTGACTAAACTTCTCACACAGACAACAATTAAGGTATCAAAAAAAATGGAACAAAGCAACAATTTCGGGCCTCGTGGAGGCAACGGTCCCAAGATGCCACGTTTCAACATGAACTGGCTCTACACCGTCATCCTCATCTTCCTGATGATTCTCTTCTTCACAGGAGGCGGCGACGCACTAGGTGGCAGTGCCACCAAAGAGGCCACCTATACAGAATTCAAACAGTATGTGGACAAGGGGTATGTGCTCAGCGTAGTGGCCAACAAGACGGAAAGCACGCTGAAAATCTACATCAACCCCAAATATACCCGCGACGTTTACAAGACAAGCGCACAAAACGTAGGTGCCAACCCCTATGTAAAGGTACAGTTTGGCTCCATCGACGAGGTGGACCGCTACGGCAACGAGATGGTGAAAGAGGGAAAGATTCGTTCCTTCAGCTATGACAACCAAAAGGAGAACGACTTCATCAGCCTTCTCGTCAACCTGGCTCCCCTACTCTTCTTCTTCATCTTCATCTGGTGGATGTCGGGCAGAATGGGAAGCGGCCTGAGCTCTGGTATGGGCGGCGGCATTTTTTCCGTCGGCAAGAGTAAGGCCAAGATGTATGAGAAAGGAAACACTATCGGCATCACCTTCAAGGATGTGGCCGGACAGGAAGGTGCCAAACAGGAAGTGCAGGAGATTGTGGAGTTCTTGAAGAACCCGCAGAAATATACCGACCTAGGTGGTAAGATTCCTAAGGGTGCCCTCTTGGTAGGCCCTCCGGGAACCGGTAAGACGCTCTTGGCGAAAGCCGTGGCCGGAGAGGCTGGCGTACCCTTCTTCTCCATGAGCGGTTCCGACTTCGTGGAGATGTTCGTGGGTGTGGGTGCATCCCGTGTTCGCGACCTCTTCCGCCAGGCCAAGGAGAAGTCTCCCTGCATCATCTTCATCGACGAGATTGATGCCGTGGGACGCGCCCGCAGCAAGAACCCGGCCATGGGCGGAAACGACGAGCGCGAGAACACGCTCAACGCCCTCCTCACCGAGATGGACGGTTTCGGCACCAACAGCGGTGTCATCATCCTCGCCGCCACCAACCGTGTGGACATGCTCGACAGCGCCCTGCTCCGTGCCGGACGTTTCGACCGTGAGATTCACGTAGACCTGCCTGGTCTGAACGAGCGCAAGGCCATCTTCCAGGTACACCTCAAGCCTATCAAGGTGGACGAGACTGTAGACATCGACCTCCTGGCCCGCCAGACACCGGGATTCTCTGGAGCCGACATTGCCAACGTATGCAACGAAGCTGCCCTCATCGCCGCCCGCCACGACAAGAAGGCTGTTTGCAAGCAAGACTTCCTCGATGCCGTAGACCGCATCGTGGGTGGATTGGAAAAGAAGACCAAGGTGATGACTGCCGACGAGAAGCGAAGCATCGCCCTCCACGAGGCCGGTCATGCCACCATCTCATGGTTCTGCCAATACGCCAACCCGCTTATCAAGGTAACCATCGTGCCTCGCGGACAAGCACTGGGTGCAGCCTGGTATCTCCCCGAGGAGCGACAGATTACCACCAAAGAGCAGATGCTCGACGAGATGTGCTCGCTGATGGGTGGACGTGCCGCCGAGGAACTGTTCACCGGGCACATCTCTTCCGGAGCCATGAACGACTTGGAGCGCGCCACGAAGAGTGCCTATGGCATGGTGGCTTACCTGGGTATGAGCAAGACGCTGCCCAATATCTGCTACTACAATCAGAACGAATATAGCTTCCAGCGCCCCTACTCGGAGACAACTGCCCGAGAAATCGACCAGGAGGTGCTGAAGATGGTGAACGAGCAATACACCCGAGCCAAGAACATCCTCATGGAGCACAAGGAGGGACACAACGCCCTCGCCGAACTGCTCATCCAGAAGGAGGTAATCATGGCAGAGGACGTGGAGAAGATATTCGGAAAGCGCCCATGGCTGAGCCGCTCGCAGGAAATCATGGAGGACGAGCAACCCAAGGTGGACGACGACACCATCAAGGAGATTCCCGCCGTGCAGGAAGCCATCAGAGAGCATGAAGAGAACCAAAAGAATGAAGAGAACCAAAAGAAAGAGTCATGACAGATAAACAAAAGAACCTCATCGTGAGAACCATCACAGGCATACTCTTCGTAGTCTGCATGGTTTCGTGCTTCCTCGACCCGAGGACGATGGTATTCCTCTTTGCCCTCATCACGGGACTCAGCATTTGGGAATATTGCGGTCTGGTAAACCAAAGGGAAGACGTATCAGTGAACCGTTTCATCGCCACCGTGGCTGGCGTGTATTTCTTCCTTGCCGTGGCTGCGTTCAGAACGGGAGTGGCTAGCAATTTCGTGGTGTTCGTGCCCTACCTGCTCACCATCGTCTATCTGTTCATCGGTGAGTTGTACACCGGCAACAAGGATGCCATCAACGACTGGGCCTACACCATGCTCTCGCAGATGTATATCGCCCTGCCATTCTCCATGATCAACATCTTGGCGTTTGAGACATCGCTCTTCGACGGACAGCTCCACTACGACCTGCTCCTGCCCCTGAGTATCTTCATCTTCCTCTGGACCAACGACACGGGTGCCTACTGCAGCGGTTCGCTCTTCGGAAAGCACAAGTTGTTTCCCCGCGTCAGTCCGGGCAAGAGTTGGGAGGGCAGCATCGGTGGCGGCATCTTCGTTATCATCGCTGCAATCATCGTAGGCTACATTGCCAACGACGGTGCCGCCCACAGGCTGAGCATTGCAGGATGGGTGGGACTGGGCCTCGTGGTCGTATTCTTCGGCACCTGGGGCGACTTGGTGGAAAGCCTCTTCAAGCGTACCCTCGGAGTAAAAGACAGCGGCAACATCCTACCAGGCCACGGCGGCATGCTCGACCGTTTCGACTCCTCGCTCATGGCAATACCGGCAGCCGTCATCTATCTCTACACATTGCAGCTTTTCACATAAAAAAAATAAAAACGTGGCCTTTTGCAGGTCACGTTTTTATTTTGTCAGAGAGTTACTCCCTCAACACCTTCATGTATTTCATCGCATCCGTCACATACTTGTTGAACGGCGGGAATCCCTCTGGACGCACGAATTTTTCAAGCGTGCCAGCTTTCTCCTTCTCTTTCATTTCCTTTTTGAGTGCCTTGTAATCTGCCTTGTCGGCAAAATCCACTTCCAGCACATACTTCTCTCTATAAACATTTACGCTCGTCTTGCTCTTATTGTGCGTATAACGAGAGGTGGAAAAAACGTTTTGCCAAGTGGAGAGAGACGGTTTCCCATAAGCGGAGCTGAAGGTGGCAGTAGTATACACATTGCTGACCGACACACCAAAAAGCCAGAAATTGAATGGCTTTTCTACAAACCCACTATCAACACAAAGTTCTATACGTTTTGCATCATTGTCCTTGCGCACAAAATAAGTAGCTCTTTTCACTCCTTTGCGATCATATTTTGTATGCCTTTTCCCATCATTATATTTGTCATAAAAATTGATGGAATTCAAGATTTTCCCGCCAAAGGAAAGTCCGTTGCATTCGGCAAAGGCTTGCATCATCATCTTTTGCCCCTTGAATGCATCCTCATTGCGAAAATGTCTCATGGTGAGCGTTTGTCCCTCCTTGTATTTCTTGCTTTCCGCATCAAAGAATCCATAGCCTACGCCCTCGGCCACCTCAGCAATCATGCCATTCAGCACCGTATATTGCCGAGAATAAACCTTCAGGCGTACATAGTCGTGCTTGGCCTTGTCTATGACCACTTCCTTTACCTGATAGTTTTCTCGGGCAGTCAACTTGATGGTTTTGTCCTGCACGCTTGCCAACGCCATGGTCACGGGTTCGTAATTGATGTGCTGCACGGAAATCGTCTTACAAGATTCCGCCCCACTAGGCAAAAAGCCTTCGCTGTTCGTGATGCCCAGCACCTTGCCGGTGGCATCATCGAAAACGCTGGCGTAGCCAACTGGATTTCCAGACTCGGCATCCACCACTTTCACCTGGGCAGAAGCCAAAAGTGCATTGCCCCAAATGAAGAATGCCACCAAAAGCGACTTGAACAACACCTTATTCATTGCCCCCCCCAATCTTTCTTTTCATTTTTCTCATTTGTACTCTCTTTTGTTCAATTAACACTGTTTTATATTATCATCTTGATTATCCGCAATCGTAGTTTGTTGCTGTTCCTGCACTTCCACTTCCTCCTTTTGCACTTCCTCCATAAGCTGCTGCGCCTTTTGCCGCGCTATTTCTACCAGTTTCTCGGCCTCACGCCGAGCCGCCTCGGCTTTCTCCCTTGCCAACTTCAACAACAGTTCCCGCCGCTCCAACAAGAGCCGGTGCATAATGGAGGCAGCCTCATCGGGAGCCACGCTGTTGCCCAATCGCTGATGCACCTCCTGATATTCCGCCAACATTCTCTCCCGTTCGGGGCGACCTGGCAATATCTTGTAGAGCTCTTCGGCTATGCCATCCACCGTAAAACGCTCGGCAAGCATCTCCTGCACAATCTCCTTGTCGGCAACCAGGTTGACCAGGGAGATGTACTTCACCTTGATGACATGATTGAAGGCAAAGCGGATGAGCTTGGGGACGGGGGTCTCGTAACACACCACCTGGGGCACGTCGAAGAGCGCTGTCTCCAGAGCAGCCGTACCACTCGTCACCAAAGCAGCCGTAGAATGCGCCAAGAGCGGATAGGTTTTGTTGCGCACCAGTTTCACGGGCTTCCCCTTGATAAAACGTTCATAGTATTTGTCGTCTATCGCCGGGGCCCCAGCCAGCACCATCTGGTAGTCCTCGAAACGTTCTGCCGCCTCTATCATCGCCGGCAGATTGTCCTTGATTTCCTGCAGTCGGCTACCAGCCAACAGAGCCAATATCGGGCGATGGCTGTCCAGGTCGTTCTCCTGGCAAAACTCGGCAAATCCCTGCGTATATCCAGCCCTGAATTCCCCTACCTCCTGAGCCGTAGGATTGCCCACATAATGGATGGGATAATGATGCTTCTGCTCATAGAAGGGCACCTCGAAAGGCAGGATGGAGAACATCTGTGAAATGTCGCGCTTGATGCTTCGGATACGCCATTCCTTCCAAGCCCAAATCTTGGGAGAGATATAGTAATAAGCGGGGATATTCGTCTTCTTTTTCAAGAACTTAGCGATATTCAGGTTGAAGCCGGGATAATCCACCAGGATGACAACATCAGGCTTCCATTTGACGATATCCTCCTTACACAATTTCATGTTGGAGAAAATCGTACCAAGATGCAAGAGCACGGGCACGAAACCCATATAGGCCAGCTCCTTGTAATGCTTGACACGAGTGCCCCCTTCGGCAGTCATCAAGTCACCACCGAAGAAACGAAACTCCGCAAATTCATCCATTTTTTTCAACGAGCGCATCAACCTGCTGGCGTGCAAATCGCCACTCGCCTCGCCTACTATCAAATAATAACGCATGTGCAATCAAGAAATTATAAGTCAGGAGTTTTTCATTTTTCTCCTATAACGCCGGCATTGAATTTCTCCAGCCAAGCATAGTCGGTGACATCAATCTTGGTGGGCGTGATGGCAATGTAGCCATGGTTGACAGCCCACTGGTCGGTGTCGGTGGCTTCCGGCTCATCATTGCGATACTCCCCCACCATCCAGTAGTAGCCATAGCCATGGGGATGCTGGCGGCTGTCCACCTCGTTAATCCAAGTTCCGCGGGTCATGCGGCAGGCCTTGAATCCCTTGAAGGGAGAATGGGCGGGGAAGTTGACATTCAGGCAGGTATAGACGGGGAGCCCCTTTTCAAGCACCATCTTCACCACCTGCACCACCCCGTCGCAAAGGGCCGACAAGTCGGCGTTCTCGTCGTAGTTGCAACTGCTGAAGGCGATGCTGGGAATATTCTTCATACAACCCTCCTTAGCAACACCCATCGTACCCGAGTAATGATTGTTGACGCTGGAGTTGTCACCATGGTTGATGCCCCCGAGAATCAAGTCGGGAGTCCGACCGCCGAGCAACTCTTCGATTGCCAGTTTGACACAGTCAACAGGTGTTCCGCTGCACGACCACACCTCCACATCGTCGCCCATATTATGCCGGCGTTTCAGTCGCAAAGGGGCAGAAGCAGAGAAGGCACAAGAGAAGCCGGAGCGTGCGCTCTCTGGCGCACAAACCAGCACTTCGCACCAGTCTTTCAGGAACCCGACGAGCGTCTTGATGCCATTGGCATGATACCCGTCATCGTTTGAAATTAACACTAACGGTTTCTTATTTTCCATAAAAATATCTTTCTTTTGGGTGCAAAAGTACGAAAAAACCTTTAAACTAACGTATATCTCACATATTTTTTGTAACTTTGCCGAAAATTTAATTGGAAAATGGGAAAAATTATCGCTTTAGCCAACCAGAAGGGTGGTGTCGGGAAGACTACAACGACCATCAATCTGGCAGCATCACTGGCCACACTGGAGAAGTCGGTGCTCGTGGTGGACGCAGACCCGCAGGCCAACGCATCCAGCGGACTGGGCGTAGACCTGAGCGAGGTGGACTGTTCCATCTACGAATGCATCATCAACCATGCCGACGTTCGCGACGCCATCTACACCACCGACATCGAGGGGCTCGACATCGTGCCCAGCCACATCGACCTAGTGGGAGCAGAGATAGAGATGCTCAACCTGAAGAACCGAGAGAGAGTAATCAAGAACGTGCTTGAGCCTATCCGCGGCGAGTACGACTACATACTGATAGACTGCTCCCCGTCGCTCGGTCTCATCACCGTCAACTCCCTGACGGCAGCCGACAGCGTCATCATCCCCGTGCAATGCGAGTACTTCGCCCTGGAAGGCATCAGCAAATTGCTCAACACCATCAAAATTATCAAGAGCAAGCTCAACCCCAAGCTGGAGATAGAAGGATTCCTGCTCACAATGTACGACAGCCGACTCCGACTGGCCAACCAGATATACGACGAGGTGAAGCGCCACTTCCAGGAACTGGTGTTCAAGACCGTCATCCAGCGCAACGTGAAGCTCAGCGAGAGCCCCAGCCACGGTCTGCCCGTAATCCTTTACGATGCAGAATCCAACGGTGCCAAGAACCATCTGGCGTTGGCCAAGGAAATCATCAACAAGAATAGTTAGGATCAAAGAATTTAACATTCAACACTTAACATTCAACATTAACAAAAGAAATGGCAGTACACAAGAAATTCAATAATGGAACCAAGAGCAACGCCCTGGGACGAGGTCTAGACGCACTCATCTCCACCGAGGGAGTACGCACTCAGGGAAGCAGCACCATCAACGAGATACCGCTGGACCAGATAGAGGCCAACCCCAACCAGCCCCGACGCGATTTTGACGAGGAGACACTGCGCGAGCTGGCCGAGAGCATCAAGGCCATTGGCATCATCCAGCCCATCACCCTGAGACAGGTAGCAGAGAACAAGTTCCAGATTATCGCCGGAGAGCGCAGATGGAGAGCATCGCAGATGGCGGGCCTCGCTGCCCTACCCGCCTACATTCGCACCATCAGCGACGAGAACGTGATGGAGATGGCACTGGTGGAGAACATCCAGCGCCAAGACCTCAACGCCATTGAGATTGCCCTGGCCTACGAGCACCTGCTCGAAAACGAGGGCATGACACAGGAGAAGATATCGGAACGCGTGGGCAAGAGCCGCGCCGCCATAGCCAACTATCTGCGACTGCTCAAGCTGCCGGCACAGGTGCAGATGGCTTTGCAGAAGAAAGAAGTGGACATGGGACACTGCCGCGCCCTGCTGGCACTGGACAGTCCGTCGCTGCAAATCAAGCTTTTCAAGGAGATACAGAAGAACGGATACTCCGTAAGAAAGGTGGAAGAAATGGTGCAGCAGCTGAAAAGCGGGGAAGATATAGAGAGCGGCAACAAGACCATCACCGCCAAGGCACAGTTGCCCGAAGAATTCGCCCAGCTGCGGAACCGCCTCTCCAGCTTCCTCAATACCAAGGTACAATTCACCTGTTCGGCCAAGGGCAAGGGAAAGATCAGCATCCCCTTCGCCAACGAGGAAGAACTGGAGCGCATCATGAGTATCTTTGACCAGCTGAAGCAAGAGCAAGGCCAGTAGGGAAAAGGAAGCAAGCACATAGAAAGTCAAGAATCAAGTAAGAAAACAAGTGAAATCCATATTATCACATATCTGCATCGCGACATTGCTGCTGGCTTGTCCGCTGTCTTCCCAGGCACAGAAGTCGAGGGAGAAGACAGACGTCAGCGTGCCCCCCATCGCTTCGGCCGACTCGGTGAAACTATCGGTAGACTCCACCCTGAGGGCCACCGACAGCGCCAATCTGGCCAAGCTCAACAAGCAGCTCAATCCTACCCGCAAGAAAAAAGACTGGGCCACTTGGCGTCCCGACACCAAGAGAGCGATGTGGCTGGCCATCGTGCTGCCGGGAGCAGGCCAGATATACAACCGCAAATACTGGAAACTACCCATCATATACGGCGGTTTCGTGGGCTGTGTCTACGCCATCACCTGGAACAACCAGATGTACCGCGACTACTCGCAGGCCTACCTGGACATCATGGACGACGACCCCAACACGCAAAGCTACAACCAGTTTTTGCACCTGGGAGCCTCCATCAACTCAACCAACGAAGAGCGCTACAAGGAAATCTTCCGCAAGCGCAAGGACAAGTACCGCAGATGGAGAGACATGGGAATGTTCGTGATGATAGGCATCTACGCCCTGTCAGTGATCGATGCCTACGTGGATGCGTCGCTCTCGGAATTCGACATCTCTGACGATCTGACACTCCGCGTAGAGCCCACCATGCTCAACAATGGCACCCACAGCCTCAATCCCCTCCAGGCGGGAGGCGTGGGTCTGAGATGCTCGCTCACCTTTTAATATATATAATAAGGAAAGACCCATTAAGTATAACGCAAACAGAAAATACAGACGAGACAAAACAATGAAGAAGATATTTTTCATGGCAGCAGCGCTGCTGTTAGGCATACAGGGTATACAAGCCCAAAACGAAGACAAAGACGAAGATGATGTCATCACCGTGACCGACAAGGACGGAAAAGCAGAGGAAATAGAAATCCCCATAGGATTGGAAGACAACCTCGACAGCCTGCTCCACCTCTATAATACACAGACCTATCTCATGGCCGACACGTCGTGCAACTACCGCGACGTGAACCCCGTATTTGAGAAGGAGGTATACATCGACCGCCTGAAGCGACTGCCCACCCTCATCGAGATGCCCTACAACGACGTGGTGCAGAAATTCATCGACCGCTACAGTGGCAAGTTGCGCCGTTCCGTGAGCTTCATGCTGGGAGCCGGCAACTTCTATATGCCTATATTCGAGGAAGCCCTCGAAGCATACAACCTGCCTTTGGAGCTGAAATACCTGCCCGTCATCGAGTCGGCCCTCAATCCCAAGGCTGTGTCAAGGGTAGGAGCCACCGGCCTCTGGCAATTCATGCTCCCCACAGCCAAGAGATACGGACTGCAGGTGAGCACGCTGGTAGACGAACGCCGCGACCCCGTGAAGGCCTCCTATGCAGCCGCCCATTACCTGAGCGACCTCTATAAGATATTCGACGACTGGAGCCTCGTCATCGCCGCCTACAACTGCGGCCCCACCAATGTAAACAAGGCCATCCACCGCGCCAAGGGCAACGCCGACTATTGGAACATCTACCCCTACCTGCCCAAGGAGACACGCGGATACGTTCCGGCGTTCATCGCCGCCAACTACATCATGAACTACTACTGCGACCACAACATCTGTCCGATGGTTTCCGAACTGCCAGGCAAGACAGACACCGTGGTAGTGACGAAAGACATCCACCTGGAGCAGGTTTCGAAGATACTCAACATCGACATGGAGCACCTGCGCAACCTCAACCCGCAGTATCGCCACGACATCATCAACGGCCTCAACAAGCCCATGTCGCTCCGTCTGCCATCCAGCCTCATCGGTGCCTACATTGACCAGGAAGACTCCATCAGCAGCTACAAGACCGACGAGCTCTTGCTGAAACGCAGCATCGTAGACGTGAACGAAGACACACCAAGCACAAGCCGCTACCGCAGCAGCTACAGCCGCCACAGCTCTTCATCACGCAACAGCAAAAACAGCTCAGGCCGAAGCGGTAAGAGAGGAAAGAAGAACAAGAGAAAGTCGGCAGCAGGGAAGAGCGTAACCATCAAAAACGGCGACACCCTGTCGGAAATAGCTGCACGCCACGGAACCACCGTCAAGAAACTGCGCAAACTGAACGGCATCTCCGGCAACAATATCCGCGCCGGAAAGAAAATCAAGGTAAAATAAATCTTTTAATGGAGGGATAATTATGGACGAACAAAACTTGAAAGACTTAGAAAGAGAGCAAGCCGACAACAAGCTGATTGGCGATGCCTTCCAGCATCTGCTCGACACCTACCTCAGCTCACGCCACCGCAAGAAGGTGGACATCGTGACCAAGGCGTTCAACTTTGCCAGGCAGGCACACAAAGGCGTGCGCCGGCTCTCGGGCGAACCATATATCATGCACCCCATCGCCGTGGCTCAGATAGCCTGCGAGGAAATGGGGCTCGGATCCACCAGCATCTGTGCGGCCCTGCTGCACGATGTGGTGGAAGACACCGACTACACCGTGGAAGACCTCGAGAACATCTTTGGCGGAAAGATAGCCCAGATTGTGGACGGACTGACAAAAATCAGCGGCGGTATCTTCGGCGACAAAGCCTCGGCACAGGCAGAGAACTTCAAGAAGTTGCTGCTCACCATGAGTGATGACATCCGCGTCATCCTCATCAAGATATGCGACCGCCTGCACAATATGCGCACCCTCGCTTCCCAGCCCGCCAACAAACAATACAAGATTGCCGGCGAAACCTTGTATATTTATGCCCCCCTCGCCAACCGACTGGGCTTGAACAAAATCAAGACCGAACTGGAAGACCTCAGCTTCCGCTACGACCACCCCCAAGAGTATGCCAATATCATGAACAAGCTTGCCGACACCGAGTCGCAACGCGACACGCTCTTCGACAACTTCACTTCCCCCATCCGCATGGTACTGGACAAACTGGGTGTGGAATACAAAATCAAGGCACGCGTCAAGAGTCCTTATTCCATCTGGTGCAAGATGCAGAACAAGCACGTGACGTTCGACGAGATTTACGACATCCTCGCCGTCCGCATCATCGTCACCCCCAAGGTTCGCGCCAACGAGGTGAACGAGTGCTTCAACGTCTATGTGGCCATCAGCCAGATATACAAGAGCCATCCCGACCGCTTGCGCGACTGGCTCAACCATCCGAAGGCCAACGGCTACCAAGCACTCCATGTCACCCTGATGAGCAAGATGGGACGCTGGATAGAAGTACAGATACGATCCGACCGCATGGACGAGGTGGCAGAGAAAGGTTTCGCCGCCCATTGGAAATACAAGGAAGGAGGAGAAATTGAATATACCGAAGACGAGAACGAGCTCAACGACTGGCTCGGCACCATCAAGGAAATCCTCGATGACCCGCAGCCAGACGCCATGGACTTCCTCGACGCCATCAAACTCAACCTCTACGCCTCCGAGATATTCGTCTTCACCCCCAAGGGCGAAATCAAGACGATGCCCTCCGGGTGTACCGCCCTCGACTTCGCCTTCCAGATACACACCTTCCTGGGAAGCCACTGCATCGGTGCCAAGGTAAACCACAAACTGGTGCCGCTGAGCCACAAACTGCAGAGCGGCGACCAGGTGGAGATACTTACCTCCAAGAATCAGCACGTGCAGCAAGACTGGATCAACTTCGTGAGCACCGCCAAGGCCAAGAGCAAGATATTGGCCATCCTGCGACGCGACTCAAAGGAGGTGCAGAAGAAAGGTGAGAGCATCCTGCAGGAATGGCTCCAGAAGTACGGGATGGAAATGACCATCTCCGTCATAGACCGCCTGTGCGACTTCCACAATATAGAGAAACACGAGAATTTCTTCCAGTCGCTGGGAGAGCACTGCATTCTGCTGGGAGACAAAGACTTAGACGAACTGCAAGGAAAGAGCAAGAAACAGAAAACCACATCCAGCTGGCGCAACTACATCCCCTTCCTGGGCAAGAACAAAGAGAAAGCCAAGGAAACGGGCATCGTGAAGCCACAGGAGCTCTTCGTGGTGGGCAAGGGCTTCAACAAGAAAAAACCACTCATCCTTACAGAAGAGAACATCAACCAGTTTATCTTCCCCGACTGCTGCCATGCCATCCCCGGCGACGACGTGATGGGCTACATCGACAACAAGAACCGCATCGAGATACACAAGCGTTCCTGCCACGTGGCAGCCAAATTGAAATCCAGCTACGGCAACCGCATCGTGGATGCCAAATGGGACGTGCACAAGCAGATGCTCTTCGATGCCACCATCGAAATCAAGGGCATCGACCGCAAGGGTATGCTCCTGGACGTGAGCAAGGTGATCAGCGACCAGATGGACATCAATATCCACAGGATAACCATCAGCAGCGACAACGGTATCTTCGACGGAACCATCGAACTGCGCATCCACGACCGCGAGGAGGTGAGAACCATCATGAACCAACTCAGGAACATCGAAGACTTGCAGGAGGTACAGCGCATCCTCTAACCACCACACGCATTCTTTTATCAAAAACAAACTATAACAAAATGAAAAAACTAATTTTAGCAATCGTAGGTTTGTTGGCAGCAGTAAACATCTCTGCTGCCAACAAGTATGACAATCCCGACACCATTGTGGTGTCACGTGACGGAACAGGTGAATTCCGCACCATCGACGAGGCCATCGAGGTGTGCCGTGCATTCATGGACTACACCAAGGTGATTTACGTGAAGAAAGGTGTGTACAAGGAAAAACTCATCGTGCCATCCTGGCTCACCCACATCACCATCTGCGGCGAAGACCGTGACAACACCATCATCACCTGGGACGACCACGCCAACATCAAAATGCCCGTAGGCGGTCTCGACTCCGAGGCAGCAGCCAAGGGCAAGAAGATGGGCACATTCAGAAGCTACACCCTCAAGGTGCAGGGCAGCTACATCACACTGAAAGACATCACCATCGAGAACAACGCAGCCAAACTGGGCCAAGCGGTGACCCTGCATACAGAGGGCGACCACATCTTGGTGAAAAACTGCCGCATCCTTGGCAACCAAGACACAGTGTACACTGGTGTAGGCGGAACTCGTTGCGCTTTCTACGATTGCTATATCGAGGGAACCACCGACTTCATCTTCGGCCCTGGCATCGCATGGTTTGAGAACTGTGAGATTCATAGCAAGCAGAACAGTTACATCACAGCCGCCTCCACCCCCGCCGGGCAGGAATACGGATATGTGTTCAACAAGTGTAAGCTCACCGCCGAACCTACCGTAGACAAAGTATACTTGGGCAGACCCTGGCGACCTTACGCCGCCACCCTCTTCATGAACTGCGAGATGGGCAGCCACATCCGTCCCGTAGGCTGGCACAACTGGGGCAAGAAGAGCAACGAGGAAACCGCCCGTTACTCAGAGTACAACAATCATGGAGACGGTGCCTCCACCAAGGAACGTGCCGCATGGAGCAAACAGCTTACCAAGAAGGAAGCAGCCAAGGTAACCATCAAGAATGTATTGGGCGAGGAGGCTTGGTAAACAGACTATACCAACGCATCGAGTTGACTTTTCAACTCCTTCAACTCATCCCTGACGGATATAAGGGTGTCGAGAACATCAGATGATTTCTCGGCACCCGTTCTGTTTGAGTTAAGATACTTTCGCGCCGCAGCAATCTTCAACCCCTTCACTTTGATGAGGTTGTAGATGAGTTTCACCTGTTCGATGTCCTTCTCCGTATATTGGCGCACCTTGTTGGCCGTAACCTTCGGTTTGAGGAAAGGGAATTCCTTTTCCCAATAGCGCAAGGTAGACTCATTAACGTCTACCATCTCAGCCACTTCCTTGATGGAATAATACAATTTCTTTGTTTTATCTGTGATTATAGCCATAATTTGCCACTTTAATTTCAAAAATAATTAATTTAGTTGCAAAATTAAACAATTCTTGCTACCTTTGCAAACAAATTAGGAAAAAAATAAAGATTTAACAGAAAAAGATATGATGACAGCAAATGAAGTGCGCGAATCCTTCAAGAAGTTCTTCGAGGGAAAAGGCCACAAGATTGTTCCGTCAGCCCCCATGGTCATCAAGGATGACCCTACGCTGATGTTTACAAACGCTGGTATGAACCAGTGGAAAGACATCATCCTCGGTACGAAAGACCCAGGCAAGGATGTGACTCGTGTAGATACACAGAAATGTCTCCGTGTGAGCGGTAAGCACAACGACCTCGAAGAGGTGGGACATGACACTTACCACCACACCATGTTCGAGATGCTCGGCAACTGGAGCTTCGGCGACTATTTCAAGGAGGGTGCCATCGACATGGCTTGGGAATACTTGACCGAGGTGTTGAAGCTGAATCCTGCCGACCTCTACGTCACCGTGTTCGAGGGTAGCAAGGAAGAGAACTTGAACCGCGACGACGAGGCTGCCGGCTACTGGGCCAAGCACGTGCCCGCCGACCATATCATCAACGGCAACAAGCACGACAACTTCTGGGAGATGGGCGACACAGGCCCTTGCGGCCCTTGCTCTGAGATTCATGTGGATTCCCGTACTCCCGAGGAGAAGGCAAAGGTGCCAGGACGCGAGCTGGTGAACAAGGACGACCCACAGGTCATCGAAATCTGGAACATCGTGTTCATGCAGTACAACCGCAAGGCCGACGGCTCTTTGGAGCCACTGTCAATGAACGTCATCGATACCGGTATGGGCTTCGAGCGCCTGGTTCGCATGCTGCAGGACAAGCACTCCAACTACGACACCGACATCTTCCAGCCCATCATCAAGGAAATCGAGAATATCTCCGGCAAGAAATATGGCTTTACTACGCCTACCGGTGAGAACGGCGAGGGCAAGGACGAGCAGGAGAAGATTGACATCGCCATGCGTGTTTGCGCTGACCACCTCCGCGCTGTGGCATTCTCCATCGCCGACGGCCAGTTGCCAAGCAATGCCAAGGCTGGCTATGTGATTCGCCGCATCCTGCGTCGTGCCGTACGTTATGCCTACACCTTCCTCGACCAGAAACAAGCGTTCATGTACAAACTTGTGAATGTTTTGGTAGAGCAGATGGGCGGTGCCTTCCCTGAGTTGCCGGCACAGCGAGAGTTGATTATCCGTGTGATGAAGGAAGAGGAGGATTCATTCCTCCGCACCCTGGAAAAGGGTATCAACCTCTTGAACGGTGACATGGACGAGTTGAAGGCTCACGGCGAGACACAGCTCGATGGTGTGAGCGCATTCCGCCTCTTCGACACCTATGGCTTCCCTCTCGACCTGACAGAGTTGATTTGCCGTGAGAACGGTTACACCGTGGATGAGAAGCAGTTCAACGAAGAGATGGAGAAGCAGAAGGCCCGTGCCCGCAACGCCGCTGCCGTGGAGAACGGTGACTGGGAGGTGCTGAAGGAAGGCGACCAGCAGTTTGTTGGCTACGACTATACTGAATACGAGTGCCACATTCTGCGCTACCGCAAGGTGACACAGAAGAAGAGCAGCTTCTATGAGTTGGTGCTCGACAATACTCCATTCTATGGCGAGATGGGCGGTCAGGTTGGCGACAAGGGTGTGCTCGTGAGCGAGAACGAGACCATCCAGGTCATCGACACCAAGCGCGAGAACAACCAGAGCATCCACATCGTGAAGGA
>CAVGLH010000049.1:0-16039 GCA_963630065.1 Bacteroides fragilis
AAATAAGAGGCAAGCACCCTTCATCGTTGCTTGCCTCTCATAGTAGTATACTTGTCTTAAATCTTGTTTCCTTCCTTCGGGAACACCACCGTAGGCTTAAACGCCTTGGCCTCCTCGAAGTCCATCAAGGCATAGGCGATGATGATTACCGTGTCGCCCACCTGTACCTTGCGGGCAGCCGCACCATTCAGGCAGATGCAACCACTGCCGCGCTCGCCCTTGATGATATAGGTCTCGAAGCGCTCGCCGTTGTTGTTGTCCACTATCTGTACTTTCTCGCCGGCTATCAAGTTAGCGGCATCCATCAAGTCCTCGTCTATCGTTATGCTGCCCATATAATTGAGGTTGGCCTCTGTCACCGTCACGCAATGGAGCTTACTCTTCAATACTTCAATCTGCATAATAATCCTATGTAAAAATCTCTGTTTGCGAAATTACACTGCCCTATCCCTTATACTTGATATGGTCGATGAGACGAATGGGTGTCTTGCCACAATACACCGTGATGCATCCCACCACGTAAGGACTCTCGTCCCAGGAAGCCACATCCAGCAAACTGTCTCCGTCCACAATCTGGAAATACTCCACCTCCAGGCCGTCTACTGCATTGATGTCGGCCACCACCTTGTCGTGGGTCTCCTGCACGCTATGGGTCTTGGCAAACTCTACGCTCTCCTTCAATGCCTTGAAGATGCGGGGAGCGATGGCACGCTCGTCGGCAGAGAGCAAGGTGTTGCGACTGCTCTTGGCCAGTCCGTCCTCGTCGCGGATGATAGGGCACTCCACTATCTTCACGTCGCTACCGATATACTTCACGAGCTGCTTGATGACGGCAATCTGCTGCCAGTCTTTCTCGCCGAAATAAGCGCGGGTAGGGCTTACGATATAGAAAAGACGGCTCACCACCTGACATACGCCGTTGAAATGGCCGGGGCGCTTGGCACCCTCCATCACGGTAGACACCGGTGGAAACTCGAAATGGCGTTTATCTGGCGTAGGATAAATATCCTTCACGGAAGGAGCAAATACAAAGTCGGCACCACAAGCCTCCAAGAGCTTGCAGTCGGCGTCGAGCGTGCGAGGATAGCGGTCCAAGTCGCCCTGGTCGTTAAACTGCGTAGGATTCAAGAACACAGACACCACCGTCACGCCGTTTTCCTTGACACTGCGCTTTACGAGCGAGGCGTGACCCTCGTGAAGCGCCCCCATGGTAGGCACGAGACCTATCTCCTTACCCTCCTTGCGAACGTCGAAGAGTGCGTTCTGGAGGTCAACAATCTTATTGAATACTTTCATCTTCTTAATCTATTTTCGAGGTGCAAAATAACAACTTTTTTCTCAAATGAGAAAGAAATATCCTAAAAATATGCGAATAAATGCGGAAATTAATGAATTTCGGAGAAAAAACATCTAAATTTGAACTTTTTTTTGTACCTTTGCACGTAATTCGTAAGAATAAAATTTAATTTTATGGCAAAGAAAGTACTTTTTATCAATCAGGAGATCGACCCATATGTAGCCGAGACCCACATGTCTATCATGGGACGCGAACTGCCCCAAAAGATGCAGGAAGCAGGTTTTGAGATTCGCACCTTTATGCCTAAATGGGGCACCATCAATGAGCGTCGCGGCCAGTTGCATGAGGTCATCCGCCTGTCTGGTATGAACCTCATCATCGACGACACCGACCACCCGCTGATTATCAAGGTGGCATCCATACCCACAACGCGCCAGCAGATCTACTTCATCGACAACGACGACTACTTCAAGAGCCGCCAAATGACAACGGACGAGAAGGGAGTGGAATATGCCGACAACGGAGAGCGCGCCATATTCTTCGCACGCGGCGTGCTGGAGACCGTGAAGAAACTTCGCTGGCAGCCCGACATCATCGTATGCCAGGGATGGGCTAGCGCAGTGGTGCCTTTCTACGTGAAGACCGCCTACAGCGAGGAACCTTCCTTTGCCGAGTCGAAGGTAATCACCGCCCTCTATACCAACGAGCTGAAGGGCGAGCTGGGCAACAACTTCAAGAACTGCGTGGCTTTCCGCGACGCCAAGGTTGAACTGCTCGGAGGATACAAGGACGATTTCGACTTCGAGGAGCTGGGCAAGCTGGCCATCGACTACAGCGACGGAGTCGTGGAGGGAGAGCAAGGAGCCAGTGACGTGCTGACCGCCTATGCCAAGGAGAAGAACAAGCCCCTTTTGGATTTCCCCGGCGACGACTTCGCCGAGCCATACGCAAAATTCCTCCACGAAGTATGTCCTGACGCCGAATAATTCCAGACAACAGAGACACATTATTTATAAGAATGAAAGTATTAAGACTATTTACAGCATTCGTGATAGCATTAATCACTTTTGCTGCATGTGATGACACCACCGACAAAATCGGGCAGTCTATCACCAACAATATCGACATCGTAAACATCACAGACGGTGTCTTTAATGTGGAAACAGAATCGTTTGCTCCCGACTCCGTACTGAGCAAGAGCAACTCTGGACTTCTGGGCAAGGTGAAAGACCCTGAGACCTCCAACTACGTGACAGGCGACTACATGACGCAATTCACGGTACGTCCTGGAGTTGGCGCTGAGATATTAGACACTCTAGAGTACATCAAAAACGCCAACAATGGTAGCTTGGAGGCCGACTCTTGCTATATTCTAGTATCCTACATTTCCAGCTATGGCGACACCATCGCCCCAATGAAGGTGACAGCTTACGAGATGAGCAAGCCAATGACAGAAGAACAGGCATACTACTCCAACTACGATGCCTTCGACAATGGGTGGGTAAGCGAGGACAACTACCAAAGTTCGGCCGTGTACAACTTGAGCAACAAGACGGCGTACAAATATTTCAAGATTTACTTGAACAAGCCCTACACCAAGGACGGAAAGACCTATAAGAACTACGGTTCGTACATTATGCAGACCACGGAGCAACATCCGGAATATTTCGAAACCAACTACCGTTTCCTGCACAATGTCTGCCCCGGATTCTATCTGAAGAACACGGGAGGCGTGGCCAACGTGGCCAACATCTGGAATACTGAGATTCAATTCTACTGGACCACCCAGAAGACCATCAAGGCCAAGGACGGTGTGACAGACAGTTTGGTGATACAGGCAAAAAGCAACCGTTTCGATGGTACAGAGGAAGTGTTGCAGCTCAACAGGATCGACAACGACACATACAGACTCCGGCAACTGGCAGCCGACGAGACCTGCACCTATCTGAAGTCGCCTGCCGGAATCTTTACGATTGCCACCCTACCCGTAGAGGAAATCATGAAGGGGCATGAGAACGATACGCTCAACACTGCCACCATCACCTTCCCCCGTCTCAACAATGAGAACCAGGAGAGCGAATATCAGTTCAGCGTGCCGTCCACCATCCTGATGGTTCAGGCCGACAGTCTGAAATCCTTCTTCGAGAAAGGCAAGATTATCGACAACCGCACATCCTATGTGTCATCCTACAACAGCTCTTCCACAGGTGTGAAAAACGCCTATACGTTCAGCAACATCGCCAACTTGGTTTCCACCATGTACAAGATGAAGAACAAGAGTGCCAACTGGAACAAGGTTGCGCTGGTGCCCGTGACGGTGACATCGACTACACAAGGTTCTTCTACCGTAGTCACAAAGATCAACCATGACATGAAGCTCACCTCTACCCGACTGGTCAAGGGCAAGATTACAAAGGACAGCAACGGCAACGAAACGAGTCCTATCCAAATCAAGGTAATCTACAGTAAGTTCAACGAAAAATAAAGCGGAAAGGGATTCAAACCCAAATAGATTATGGCAGACAATTTTCTGGAACGTCATCGTGAGGAATATGAGTTGCGCAAGGCAGCATGGCTCAAGAGGAAAAAACTCATGATGAAGGCCAGGCCAAAAGCCAAGCCCAAGATAGAACGTCCCGAGGACGAAGCATTATAAATTTAAAAGGTGTGTCACAGACTGATTTGTGGCACACCTTTTTATATGGTTCTTCTTCTCTTTTTATCCTCCAAAGAGCTGCGTGAGGAGCGGGATGGTGAGAATGCTGCCCAGAGTTGTGACGAAAGTCATCTCTGTCATGAGCGACGGACTGCGACCGTATTTCAGGCAAAACATCGTGCCAAACGAGGCCACGGGCATGGCAATCACCACCATGTTCACCTCATTGATAAGCTCGTTGACACCAAAGAGACGGAAGAGGAAGTAGATGCTCAGCGGCACCACCACCAGGCGAAGCACCGAAGCCACATAGACCTTGGGGCTTCCTACGATTTCCTTCAAAGGCAACTTGGCCATGCTGGAGCCAATGATCATCAGAGCAGCCGGGATGGTAACGTTGCCCACCATCGTTACAGGGCGTGCGATAATCTCGGGAGTATGAACGCCCGCTGCCACCAGGATGGCGGCGATGAAAGCCGCTATGAGCGACGGACTGAGCAGCACCTTGGGGTCGAACTGCTTGACACTGTACTCGCCCTTGACGAGCATGATGCCCACGGTGAAGATGAAGAACGTGTTGGGCACGTTGAGCAAGGCTGCGTAGAACACGGCCTTGGGGCCAAAGATGCTCGACACGATAGGATAGCCGATGAAACCCACATTGGCAAACATGAGGGCGAAGCCTATCATGCCCTGCGCATCATGGTTCTTGGTGATGAGCCGAGGCACCCAGAAACCGAACACCAACAGCAACAGGTAGGTGAGAAATCCCACGCCCACAAGGGGGAGGATGAGGTTGCGGTCGGGCAGTTCATCGCCCATCACCGACGAAAGCACCAAAAGAGGAGCCGTGATGTCGACCACGATACTTGACAATTGCTTGTCGAATTTGTCGCCCATGTAGCCAAGCTTGCAGGCCACATAGCCTAATATGACGATGGCGAACAGAATCACCATCACTTCCAAATTTTGCATGATTCAAAAGAAATGTTTATTCAGTCAATAAATCTCCTCGTGATGTCGCCGTAGTGGTCGATGCGGCGGTCGCGAAGGAAGGGCCACCAGCGACGCACATCCTCGCTATGCTTTAGGTCGATGTCCACCACGATGCATTCCTCCGATTTGTCACTGGCACGGAAGAGAAGCTCACCCTGGGGGCCGGCAACAAAACTGCTGCCCCAGAACTGTATGCCTCCTGTCTGCTGACTGGGGTCGGGCTCGAAGCCCACTCGGTTAACAGCCACTACGGGAAGGCCGTTGGCTACGGCATGGCCTCGCATCACCGTGGTCCAGGCCTCGCGCTGACGCTGCTGTTCCTCCCCGGTATCGTAGGCAGCATAGCCGATGGCCGTGGGATAGATGAGTATTTCGGCTCCTTGAAGAGCCATCAACCGGGCAGCCTCAGGATACCATTGGTCCCAACACACGAGTACACCCAGTCGACCCACAGAGGTTTGGACGGGGTGGAAACCAAGGTCGCCGGGGGTGAAATAGAACTTTTCATAATAAGCCGGGTCGTCGGGGATATGCATCTTGCGATACTTGCCGGCTATCGTACCATCCTTCTCTATCACAACTGCCGTATTGTGATAGAGACCAGGCGCACGGCGCTCGAAGAGCGAGGCGACGATGACGATGCCCAGTTCCCTGGCCAACCGGCCATAGTATTCTGTCGAAGGACCGGGGATGGGTTCGGCAAGGTCGAAGTTGGCCACATCTTCCACTTGGCAGAAATAGAGTGTGTTGTGGAGTTCTTGGAGAACCACGAGTTGTGCCCCTTGATTTGCGAGGTCTCTGATGCCTTCTGCCAGCCGAGCCTTATTGTCGGCGATGTCTGCTGTGATAGAGAGTTGTAAAATTCCGAGTTTCATAATTATTTTTTCACTTTGCGACGCTTCCGCATCGCCTAATTAGCCGATGACTGTAAACTTTGCGAATTTCAGCAGGAGCTGCTTGGTGCCGGAGTTGACAAACTCTACGGTAGCCTTGGCATTCTCGCCGGACCCTTCCAGCCTTGCAACCGTGCCCACCCCAAAGCGCTGATGTTCTATCTTGGTTCCCACATTCAGAGTTTCACCACCGATCGAAACACTTTGGCGTGGCTGCGGGGCGGCCGTTGGCTTCGTCACAGGTTTGCGGTCTGCCCGAAACTGCGAGGCTACGGGAGCAGACTTGCCAAAGACGCTGCCATCTCGCGACGGGGCTTCTGGCTCCCAAGGCAGTCGGGATTGCTGCTTTCTCCCCCACTCCGGTGCGTCGTCATCGTCAGCCTGTTTCTTGTTGGCTACCAGCTTGGCATCCAGTTCGCCGATGAAACGGCTGGGGTTGTCAAACTCCATCTTGCCGTAACGGAAACGGTTCTTGGCATTGGTCAGAATGCAATGTTTCTCGGCACGTGTGATGGCCACATAGAGCAGTCGACGCTCTTCCTCCAGTTCCCTTACGGAAAATGCCGCCATCGGACTGGGGAAGATATTTTCTTCCAATCCTACCACGAAGACCGTGGGAAATTCCAAACCCTTGGCTGCATGCACCGTCATGAGCGAAACACGGGGCTTGTCCTTGTCACCGTCGCTGTCGGCATCGGTGAGCAACGCCACATCCTGCAGGAAGTCCGCAAGAAACACTTCGTCCTCACGTCCCGCTTCCTTGCGGTCATCCACAAATGCGGACATACCGCTCAAAAACTCCTCCAGGTTCTCCTGGCGGGCCAGGTCGTCAGCCCCTTTACCCGACATGATGTCCTCGCTGATTTTGCTCTCCTTGATAATGGCATCGCCCAACTCGTAGACATCCATCGTCTTCGAACGGTCTATGAACGACTTGATGAGCAAACGGAAGTTGGTTAGCTTGGTCTGCGTACCCTTGTTCACGTCCAGGCAATACTGTTCCGGATTGCCTATCACCTCCCAGAAACTCGTATGGTTCTGAAGTGCGCAGGCGGCCACCTTGTTGACGGTGGTGGCTCCAATGCCACGAGCCGGGTAGTTGATGATGCGCTTGAAAGCCTCCTCATCGTCGGGGTTGGCCACAAGGCGGAAGTAAGCGATGATGTCCTTGATTTCCTTGCGCTGATAGAAGCTCAGTCCGCCATAGATGCGGTAGGGCAAGCCCTGCCTGCGCAATTCCTCCTCGAAGCTGCGGCTCTGGGCGTTGGTGCGATAGAGGATGGCGAAGTCGCTGTATTCGCATTTCTCCCTGCGCTTTACGGCCTGAATTTTCTTGACCACAATCGAAGCCTCCTCCCGGTCGCTGTAGGCGGGCATGTATTGTATTTTCTCGCCCTCCTCATTCTTGCTGTACACTTCCTTGGGTATCTGGTTGCGGTTGTGCTTGATGAGACTGTTGGCAGCCTCCACGATGGTTTGGGTGGAGCGGTAGTTCTGTTCGAGCTTGAAGAGTTTGGTGCCGGGCAACTGCTTCTGATAATTGAGAATATTGTCGATGTTGGCTCCGCGGAAACTGTAGATACTCTGCGAGTCGTCGCCCACGGCACACACCCGCAGCTTCTCCCTGCAGAGCTGCATCACGATGGACATCTGCACATGGTTGGTGTCCTGATACTCGTCGACGAGGATGTAATCGAACCTCCCGGCATACTTGCGACGGATTTCTTCGTTGTCTCTGAAGAGTTGGAAGGTAAGCACCAAGAGGTCGTCAAAGTCCATGGCATTGGCCTGCCGGCACCGTTGCACATAGGCCCGATACACCTTTCCCATCGCCGCCATGTTGGCACGCTTGTTCTGGAGAAGGATGTCGGAATCGCTCTCATATGCCTCCACACCCACGAGATTGTTCTTGGCCATCGAAATCTTGCCATGCACGGTTGCCGGCTTATACACCTTGTCGTCCAGCCCCATCTCCTTGACGATTGCTTTCAGAAGCGAACGCGAATCGGCCTCGTCATAAATGGTGAAATTGTTATTAAAGCCTATGTGTTCGGCCTCTGCACGAAGGATGCGCGAGAAGATGCTATGGAAGGTCCCCATGTAGAGATATTGGGCGAGGTCGTTACCCACCAGTCTGCCGATACGTTCCTTCATTTCCCTTGCCGCCTTGTTGGTAAAGGTAAGGGCCATGATGCTCCAGGGTTTCAAGCCCTGTTGCAACAAATAGGCGATTTTATAGGTAAGCACACGCGTCTTGCCCGACCCTGCGCCGGCAATCACCAGCGAAGGGCCGTCGATGTATTCCACCGCAGCACGCTGCGCATCGTTCAAGTCGTTCAATAAGTCCATCAATATTCAATGTTAAAACCAATTCATTTTCCCTTATATCCTCCCACGGCAGTATGGGGGTCATAGTCCTCCCCTTCGCGTGGAAAGGTGGGGATGAAGCGCATCTGATGCTCTATCTGGCGCTGGCGCTTTTTCATGTAGGCACTGGGATAGCGGGAGCTAAACTTGCGTGGGTTGGGAAGGGTGGCCGCAATCAAGGCACACTCTCCACGGAAAAGATCCTGGGCTTTCTTGTCGAAATGATACTCCGCCACGGCATCCACGCCATAGATGCCTGGCCCCATCTCGATGCTGTTGAGATAGACCTCCATGATGCGCTGCTTGCTCCACATCATTTCGATGAGGAAGGTGAAGTAAACCTCGAAGCCCTTGCGAGTCCATGAACGGCCTGGCCAAAGGAACACATTCTTGGCAGTCTGCTGACTGATGGTGCTTGCTCCATGCACCTTGCCCCCACGGGCATTGTTCTTGGCCGCTTTCTCGATGGCCTCGAAATCGAAACCATGATGTTTCAGGAAACGGGCATCTTCGCTCGCCATCACAGCCACGGGCATGTGAGGAGAAATCTTGTCCATCGAAACCCAATGATGATGCAGCGTAACACTCTCTCCGTCGGCCACTTGCTGGAAGCAGCGGATAAACATCAAGGGGGTGAAATAGACGGGGATGAAACGATACGCCACTACAGCAAGAATGGTGGTGCTGAAAAACAACACCACCACCCATCGGATAATATTTATGACTTTCTTCAAAATCTTTTGCCTTTGTTCCCTACGAAAGGGAGGTTATTCTCATTACTGCAAAGTACCATTGTTAGCGGCATTCACCATGGCCTGGCTAGCATAGAGGTAAACCTCCACGCGGCGGTTGGCCTGGCGACCTGCGGCTGTGGTATTGTCGGCCACAGGGTTGCTGGAGCCCAAGCCCTGTACAGACTTCACCTGGCTGCTCTGCACACCGCAAGAGTTCAAATAGTTGTATACAGACTTGGCGCGGTTCTCGCTCAAAGGCAAGTTGATGCCGTCGTTACCCGTATTGTCGGTGTAACCCTGGATGGCAACCTCGCAGTCGGTATTGTTCTTCAGCACAGTGGCAAACTTAGCCAAATCAGTCTTGGCATTGGCGTTGAGATCATACTTGTTGGTCTTGAAAAGGATACCTGAGTCGAATGTCACCTTCACAGCAGCCAAACCATTGGAATCGGTCACAGTCTCCACCTGTGCGTTCTCCACAGCTGCGGCCTGAGCCTTCACCTTGTCCATGTGCTTGCCAATCAAGTTACCGGCAGTACCACCAACGGCTGCACCGATGGCTGCACCCACGAGGGCACCCGTGCCACGATGGCTATTGTTCAGCAATCCGCCCACGATGGCACCCACGGCGCCGAGTGCACCTGCCCCCACTGCTGTGCCAGTCTTCTGGCTAGTTCCACAACTTCCAAAAACGAGCAGCATAGAGAGCGCTGCAGCTGTAAATTTCATCTTTTTCATTTATAAATCTCCTATATTTTATATAATTTGTTTGCAAAGGTACGTCTTTTTTCTCCATTATGGAGTGTTTTCTAATATTTTTTTGTACTTTTGCATGCAAAATTAAGGGTAATTGCACAAATCAGGCAAGGAAATCTCCTATTTGGGTGCGGAAATTCCCTAAAACAGGTTTTTTCCAGCTTCCTCCAACCATGCAAGTAGTGACACACCTATTATATATATAATACAGGTGGAACATCATGCAAAAATATAAAAACAAAATATAGAATTTAAGCAATATGGCTAAAGAACTCAAGAATTTGACCAAGCGCGCCGACAACTACAGTCAGTGGTACAACGACTTGGTGACAAAGGCAGACCTCGCCGAGCTCTCGCCAGTTCGTGGTTGTATGATCATCAAACCATACGGCTACGCCATCTGGGAGAAAATGCAGCAGCAGCTCGACAAGATGTTTAAGCAGACAGGTGTACAGAACGCATACTTCCCTCTCCTCATCCCGAAGAGTTTCTTCTCCCGTGAGGCTGAGCACGTGGCCGGTTTCGCCAAGGAGTGTGCCGTGGTGACCCACTATCGCCTCCGCTCCACAGAAGACGGCAGCGAGGTGGAGGTAGACCCCAACGCCAAGCTCGAAGAGGAGCTCATCATCCGTCCTACTTCCGAGACCATCATCTGGAACACCTACAAGAACTGGATCCACTCTTGGCGCGACCTGCCTATCCTCTGCAACCAGTGGTGCAACGTGATGCGCTGGGAGATGCGTACCCGTCCTTTCCTCCGCACATCGGAATTCCTCTGGCAGGAGGGCCACACCGCCCACGCCACCAAGGAAGAGGCTGAGGCTAAGGCCCAGGAGATGCTGAAGGTTTATGCCGAGTTCGCAGAGACCTATATGGGCGTGCCTGTGCTCCAGGGTGTAAAGAGCGAGACCGAGCGTTTCGCCGGTGCCCTCAACACTTATACCATCGAAGCAATGATGCAGGACGGCAAGGCCCTGCAGAGCGGCACTTCCCACTTCCTGGGACAGAACTTCGCCAAGAGCTTCGACGTGACCTATCTTAACAAGGAGAACAAGCCTGAGTACGTTTGGGCTACCTCTTGGGGTGTGTCTACCCGCTTGATGGGTGCGCTCATCATGGTTCACAGCGATGACAACGGTCTTGTTTTGCCTCCTAAGCTGGCTCCTATCCAGGTGGTCATCGTCCCTATCAACAAGGGCGAAGAGCAGTTGGCTCAGATTACGGAAAAATTGCAGCCAGTCATCGACAAGTTCCGCGAGCTTGGCATCAGCGTGAAGTATGACGACAACACAGTCAAGCGCCCCGGCTTCAAGTTTGCCGACTATGAGCTGAAGGGTGTGCCAGTGCGTCTCGCCATGGGCGGCCGCGACTTGGAGAACAACACCATCGAAATCATGCGCCGCGACACATTGGAGAAGGAGAACGTGAGCTTCGACGGCATCGTGGAGCGCGTGCAGGGCTTGCTGGAGGACATCCAGAAGAACATCTTTGAGAAAGCCCGTGCCTATCGTGATGCTCATGTATATGAATGCGACAACTACGAGGAGTTCAAGGAGCGCGTGAAGGACGGCGGATTCTTCCTCTGCCACTGGGACGGCACTGCCGAGACAGAGGCCAAGATCAAGGAGGAGACACAGGCCACCATCCGCTGCGTGCCTTTTGCCTACGAGCAGACTCCGGGCGTGGACATGGTGAGCGGCAAGCCAGCCGTGGCCCGCGTCATCATCGCAAGAAGTTATTAAATCTCATTTAGGGACAGTATGAAACAGTGGCTCCTATACATATTGTTTATGCTTGCCATGGTCTTCTCGGGCCATGGCGAGGTATTGGCGACCATTGTTTCATACCCCTTCCAACAGGATTCGAAGGAAGACCGACTTGTTCAGGTTGAGCACAAAAGGCAGAAGCCGGATGCCCAACTGGAGGATGCTTCCCAGCTTGCATACCGTGTGTGCAGCAGCCGTCCGCAACGCTTGTCGCCCAACGGCAACATCCATGGTGGCAGCCAGTCTGCGAGTAGATTGCTTTCAAATAGAATCCATTTTTTGTCACCCCCATCATCATCACCCTATTGTGGCAACGGGCTTTCCCGCTTGGAATCCGCCCCCATCCACTTTGATGTCGCCAGCAAGTATTACGTCATTTGCCTGCGACATCTCCTATGTTAGTCTTCACCCAAGTTCTTACTTTTTTTATTCACACTCCGCCACATAAGTATCTTTATGCGGCAAGGATTTTCATTCACATTAAAAATATAGAATTATGGCTAAGATTAATCATATTGAAATGGGTGCCGAAGTAATGGCACTTGGCGACGTACAGGTAAAGAAGGGATTTCTGGGTTTGACCACCAAACTCATATACAAGCCCACCAACAGTATCATCAAGGTGAAAGAGAACGAATATTCGATTGAGGACGGCAAGAAGCTGAGCAACATCCTCTCCGCTGCCCCGGAAGATTTGGAGACTGCCATCAGCGAGAACATGGTCTCGGACACCAGCATGGGCAACACCAAGCTGCAGGCCTGCATCTCCGACGACCACCAGTTTGCTAGCGTACAGCTCCTCACATTCAAGGACTTCGACTACAAGCCCGTCACTGAGATGAAGGTTTACACAGGCAAGGCCGCAGAGGCCATCGCCAAACTGTTCTAAACCTTAAAGGTACGGCGAGGGCGCAATGCTCCCTGTTTGGCGCCCTCGCTCCCTGTTTTGGCGCAATGCTCCCTGTTTGGTACGGCGAGGGCGCCGTACCTCCTATGATTACCTTTTCTGGCAAGGATGTAGGAGGTACGGCGTCCTCGCCGTACCACTCAAGCAAGAAACAATGCGCCCTCGCCGTACCACTCAAATGAGTTTCAAACAGTCTATTACGCTTCCTCGTCCTTGATGATGCGGTAGAGGATGGAGTGTTCCAAGGCCAGGGGCTTGTTGTGGGCAAAGAACACCGTACCGCTCACGGGTGTTTTCACTGCCTCCAGCAGACTGCTGTCGTAAGGGTCGAGGATATAAGCCAGGATGTCACCGTCGGCCACCACGTCGCCAGCCTTTTTCAGGCAGTAGAAGATGCCAGCCCTTCGGGCGATGACGTTGCACAAGTCTCCCTCGTCGAGCACCACCGACTCATATCCGCCGCTCTTCGACTTATGGGTGATGATGCCTTCCTTGTTGAGGAAACGCAGGATGGCCTCCTCACTCTGTATGCTGGTACTGTCCTCCACGTAATTGGTCTGTCCCGCATACAGCGAGAAAGCCTTGCAGCCCCAAATCTGCCAGTTATAGTTCAGCAACGTGGTGTCGTAAGGCAGGGGCTTGCGGATGGTGACAAAAGGCAGTCCGAAATGGGCGGCAGTCTCCACGTCCTCATACCCCGTCTTGAGCATTCGCACATGGGGCACGAAATCTCCAGGCATATAGAAACTGGCCATCTGAATGCCATACTTGAAGTCCTTGATGTGCTCGAAGAGAGCCGCAGCGATACGCTGTGTGGTCTCTCCCTTGTCATATCCCGGGAACATACGGTTGATGTCGGTGCCGTCCATCGCCCAGAACCTCTTGCTCACGTTCATCGAAAAAGGGTTGCACGACGGAATCACCAAGATGCTCTTGCCGTCGGCCAACCTGCCCTTGCGCTCCAGCTCCTTCAAGGCAGCCACCATGCGGGCACAAATATATTGCTGCTGTATCTCGTCTCCACGCATCGCCCCGACGATGGCAAGCGTATCCTCGCCACTGCCAAAGCGATAGCCTATAATCTCGAAGTCGTCGCGATAGGGCGACTTCATTCTGAATATGGTCTCTTTATTCATCTCTCGTTTTTAGTTTCTTTCGTATAAGTCCAGAAAAACTCCTAACTTCTAACTTACAAAGATTCTCGCCATCAGCGATCCTTCATACACGATGGGGTAAGCCCTTATGGTGAAGAGGTAGCCGTCAACCGGCGACACCACCCTACTCAGCACCTTTCCGGTCAGTGGCTCCACGATTAGGCCCAGTTTCTGATCCTTGCTAACCATCAAGCCCGTTCTCAGCTCTGTGATAAACACGCCCGAAGTCTCGGCATTGAGGAATGCCACCCTGTCGCCCTTGCACACTTTCGACTCTTCAAAATCTTTGCCGGACACATCGCCCTTCCACATCCCCATCTCTTTCATCAGATGGAAGATGCCATCGGTCAGGTGATTGCACATCTTGTGGTTGATACGCTCCCCCACTCCCATTTCCACCACCAGACACTTGGTGCCCGTGGAGTTGAGCGAATGGGCCAAGGTTGCCTCCAGCACTGTGGCAGCATCATGCACCCAGATGAAGTCCACGCCAATCTTTTGGGCCAGCGGCACGAGTTCTTTCTCGTTGAGCACATTGATGCGCACCTGGGGAGTCTCCCTCAGGTAGAGGTTGCTGGAATGTACATCGATGACGAGGTCGGCGCCTTTCAGATCCTCCACGATGGTATAGGCCGCCTGCTCTGCCATCGTACCGTTCTTGTCGCCCGGGAAGATACGGTTCATATCGAGGTCAAAGTTCGGGATACCCCGTTGTATGGTGTCGATTCCCAGGGGGTTGAGGGCGGGATAGATTTCCACCGTACCGTCCAGGCATTCCAATTGTTCCTGCAGACGGTGGGCCATCAGAAAGCACACCATCTGCCCTTCGAGTTCATCCCCGTGGGTTCCCGTCACGATACTGATTCTGCCTTTTCCCTCACCATGCGAAATGATGTTCTTGCGAATCAGGTAGCGTTCGTTGACGGGTAGCTCCGTGGATAATAAAGTCTTTATCATGAATCTATTTCTTTTAATAAAACACGTACTTCGGTTTCTTGTGCCGCATTGCCGATGTAGATGCCCCTGCTCACGGGACAGTCGGAGGCATCCCTGCCGTGGGCCAGCTTGAGGTAGCCCCGGCTGATTTCCACATCGTGGGTCGGGTCGAAGCCTCTCCATACGCTTCCGTCGCAGACTTCCACCCAGGCATGGGTCTCTCCCTCGCCCTCCATCATGCCGCACACATACCGGGCCGCCAAGCCCTTAGCCCGGCAAAGGGCTATCATCAGATGGGCGTAGTCCTGGCAAACCCCCTGCCTGGTCTTCAACACCTCCGCTGCGGGGGTCTCTGTGGTGGTGACACGGGGCACATACTGCATCAGGCCATTCACCAGATGGCAGATTTCCACGGCCTCTTCCGGCACGTCGCCCACAGCCTGCAGGTCGTTTTCCGAGAGAAAGGTGAGGGGTGTCATCTCCCGGTACACCATCAGCGGGATGGCATCCAGGGCCACGCGATAGTCGCCCATGGCCACCATGCCCGTGCTTACATACGTCAGGCTGTCGTGCACGCCGTGCTGGCAGCCATATACAATGCGGTTGCCCAACTGATCGGTACCCCGCTGAAGATGGAAGGAAGGAGAGATGAGCAGATGTTCCTCGATCACCTCCATGTAAGAACCGATAGTGGGCAAGGCTCTCAACAGAACCGCATGCCGTCTCACTGGCTGGCTGAACGAGACGACGGTCTGGTAATTGAATATGTATCGTTTCATACGAGCACCAATTGGTTGACATATTTGATGAGCTTCATCTTGTATTCAGCGTCATCCTGTGTATAATGCTGCTCCGAGATAAGCTGGTCGAGCTGGTGATGGATGTTCTCGTCGAGCACCTCGGGCTTGTCCTCGCAATACCGCTTGAGCGAGGCGTAGGCCAGGGCCACGCGGCGATAAGGATAGCCAAACCTGATGAGCATGTCGAGATTCTCCACATTGCGGCCTATCATCATGATGTTGAGGGCACGGTGGTTCTGGATGCGCTGCTCGGCCGACCCCCAGAAGGCGAGCGACCAGTCGATGACGGGCTGCAAGGAAGAGAGTTGTTTCTCGCCGTCTGCCTTGCACTTCTTCATCAAGGCCACGCTCATCTCCAGATAGCTCAATGTCTCCGACATGATGTCCTCGCGCAGGAGGATGGCGTTGTCCATCGCATAGTTTTGTGCAGAAATCACCGAACTGGGATTTTTCTCGTCGTAGAGCATACCCAGGGTGAACTCGTCGTTGGTGGTATAGTTGCCCATGGCATCCAGCTTTGCCCAGAACGCCTTGTAGTCATCGGGCTTTCCGTCAATCATCTCGTCGCAACATTTGTTGAGCTGGTGCAGGGTGAGGTACACTCTCATCTCATACCTACCCAACCAATACAATCTATTCGCCTTAGCGGCTGATATAATATCACTTTTTACCATATTCTAAATATATAATTTACTCTTCGTTCTTCACTCTTCATTCTTCACTTATTCCGTCATCACCCATGTGTCCTTGAAGCCTCCGCCTTGCGAGGAGTTGACC
>CAVGLH010000050.1:0-15980 GCA_963630065.1 Bacteroides fragilis
GTCTTGATCACCACCTTGATGATGTCGATGTTCTTCCACTCGTTGAAGCCGCCGATGTTATAGGTCTCGGCAATCTTTCCGTTGTGGAATATCATGTCGATGGCACGGGCGTGGTCCACCACGTAGAGCCAGTCTCTCACGTTCTCGCCCTTTCCATACACAGGCAGGGGCTTGCGATGGCGGATGTTGTTGATGAAGAGCGGAATCAATTTTTCGGGAAACTGGTATGGACCGTAATTGTTCGAGCAGTTGGTCACGATGGTAGGCATTCCGTAAGTATCGTGGAAGGCGCGAACGAAGTGGTCGGAGCTGGCCTTCGATGCAGAATATGGAGAATGGGGATTATACTTGGTGGTCTCCACGAAGAACTCCTCGCCGTAGGCCTCATGGTTCTTGTCGCTCGAAGCCTTGGTGGTGAAAGGAGCGGGCACACCCTCTGGGTGGGTCATCTGCAGAGCACCGTACACCTCGTCGGTGGAGATGTGGTAGAAACGCTTGCCCTCATATCCCTCTGGCAAGCTCTCCCAGTAGATTTTGGCAGCCTGGAGTAGCGACAGCGTACCCATCACGTTGGTCTGGGCGAAGGTAAATGGATCCTTGATGCTGCGGTCCACATGGCTCTCAGCGGCGAGATGGATGATGCCGTCCACCTTGTATTCCTGCATCAGCTTGAGCATGAGGTCAAAGTCACAGATGTCACCCTTCACGAATGAATAGTTGGGCTTGTCCTCGATGTCCTTGAGGTTGGCCAGGTTACCGGCGTAGGTCAGCTTGTCGAGGTTGATGATGTGATACTCGGGATATTTGTTCACGAAAAGTCTTACGACGTGCGATCCGATGAAGCCTGCGCCGCCGGTGATGATGATGTTCATTTCAATTTAATGTTGAGTGTTGAATGTTAAATGTTGAATTATTGCGCTGCTGCCAGTTCTGCGATGCATTTTTTCAGGCTGTCGGTCCAGTAGGGCACTTTCCAACCGAAGGTCTGTTTCAGCTTGCTTTTGTCGAGCACGGAGAAGTGGGGGCGCTCCACGGGACTGGGGAATTCCTCGCTGTAGCAAGGCTGGATGTCGCATGTGTTGCCGCTCAGTTCGCAGATTAGCTTGGCGAAGTCGAACCAGGAGCAAACGCCCTCGTTGGAGAAATGGTAGATGCCAGTCTTGCCGAGTTGGCCGGTTTCGATGATATGGGCGATGACGGCAGCCAAGTCGCCGGCATAGGTAGGCGTTCCCACCTGGTCGAACACCACCTTGAGGGTATCATGGCTGGCGGTCAGGGCCTGCATGGTCTTCACGAAGTTCTTGCCCCACTGCGAGTAGAGCCAGGCGGTGCGGATGATGATGTGTTTGCAACCCGTGGCCTCGATGCTTTTCTCGCCGGCCAGCTTGGTCTTGCCGTACACGCCGAGGGGGTTGGTCTCCCAGTCTTCCTTGCAGGGGATGTTCTTGTCGCCCTGAAACACGTAGTCGGTGCTCACGTGGACGAGCGTGCCGTCCACCTCCTTCATCGCCTGCGCCAAGTTGCCTGCGGCGGTATTGTTGAGCAGGTTGGCTAGGTCGTAGTCGCTCTCAGCCTTGTCCACGTTGGTATAAGCGGCACAGTTCACAATTACCTGGATATCGTTCTCCTTCACCTTGGCACGGATAGTGTCGAGATTGGTGATGTCCAGTTTCTCATAACCCTCAGCCACATCGGTGAAGACAAAGTTGTGCTTGCTGTTCTTGGCGCAGATTTGCATCTCATGGCCTAGCTGGCCATTGGCGCCTGTCACTAAAATATTCATCTGTAATATACCTTATTATTATACGAATGCTAAATGAAAGAATGTTTGTTTTGGTGCAAAGATAAGGAAAAAAACAGAGACGGCCAAGGAAAAGCTCCACAATCTAACAATTATTATACTTTTATCACCCCCCACGGCCTTCTCCATGCCCGTTATTAGGAAATGCATAGCCCCAAACGCAATGCCGCCACACTCTTTCACAAGAGCATGGCGACTTTCCTAAAAACATAATAGATAAGCTAAAACCTGATAAACATCAAGCAGCTTTCACTATTACCAACCTTTTTTCCCTTTAGAACTAAACCTGTTTTTTGAATTTTTATTTAAATCAACATACTAAATCAACAAAAGGAATTTTCTGTATTCTACTTTTCTTTGAAGATTTGAAGTGGTATGACCACAGAATTACTTACTGCTTTCTGTTTTCGGTTGCAAAGGTACAACAAATTTCCATAGGTTGTATTGCCTAGTAGGGGCTCGGTAAAGAAACAGTAGAAACACAATACATATAACCATCAATAAATCAACAGCTTCAACGTTTTAGCTTTTTTTAGTAAAGTAAACTTTCTATATTCGAAATAAAGTTGTAATTTTGCACCATCAAAAGGAATTTTATATCAAATCAACAACTCAATCAAACAAAAGAGCTATGCAACACATCATTATTTTATTGATTCTTGCCATAACCCCATTGTTCGCCCACGCCAAAGTGGACGAGCGGGAACTATTCGACCACCTGGACCAGGTGATTGAGCAGCAGAATCACTATCGAAGCCTGAAAGAACAGAAACTGAAGAAACTGAAGAGAGCCCTCAGCGATGCCACCGACGACAAGGTGCGCCTGCAGTGGCTGGACAGCATCTACTGGGAGTACAGCACCTACCGCTACGACTCCGCCACAGCCTACGTGGCAATAGGATTGCATCTCGCCGAGGAGACACACAACGAAGAATACATCATCAAGAACAAAATCAACCGCGCCTCCGTATTGTCGGTTGGCGGATTCTACAGCCAGGCCGAGACAACGCTACAGGACATAGACCCCGACAAATTGAAGGGGTGGGACAAATCGTACTTCTACTTCACCAAGGCATGGATATACAACTACTGGGGAGCCTTCGTGGCCAATTCCGAGTTTGCCCCCGAAATGGCCGCAAAGAAGAAGAAATACATCGAACTCACGCTACACTCCATCGCGCACGACAAACGCAACACGGGCGTATACAACTACTTGCGGGGAGAACTCATCTATATGGACCACCCCACCCACAAGGACGTTTTACGTTATTATATGGCGGCTCTGAAAGAAACCGCCGTCAACAACCGCATACATGCCCAGGCTGCCTACGGAGTGGCCCGCTATTACCAGGACATTGAGCGAATCGACCTCTATGAGAAATACTTGGTGGAAGCTGCCATCAGCGACATCAAGTGCCAGCTGAAGGAGACGCTGGCCCTACAGAAATTCGCAGCCTTCATCTATCAGAAAGACCTGAGAAACAGCGAGCGAGCCTACGACTATCTGCTCTTGCTGATGGAAGACGCCAAGTTTTTCAACAACCGCCTGCGCATGCTGGAAATCTCCAACATCCTGCCCGTCATCGCCACCGTCAAGCAGCAGGAGGCCGAGCAGTCACGTTCCCGCATCCAAGCCTATTTCTTCGTAATTTGCGGGGTTCTCTGCATCACGCTAATTCTCTTCGTGGTCAGCGTAAGGCGCAAGAACAAACTGGTAAGAAACAAGAAGGAGCTGGAGGAAAAGAGCCTCCTGCTGGAGCAAAAGAGCTCGCAGATGGAAGAATTGAACAAGAGACTGATGGCCACCAACAAGCGCAGGGAAACCTACATGCGCCTCTTCATGGACATCAGTGCCTTGTATATCAAGAAGTTGGACGACTACCGCAAGCTAGTGAGCCGCAAGGTAAAAACCGGACAGACCACCGACTTGCTGAAAATAGTGAACAGCATCAAGGTGGGCGAGGAAGAGGCCAAGGCCTTCTACGTGCGCTTCGACAAGGCATTCATGGAGCTCTACCCCGACTTCGTCGACAAACTGAACGAACTGCTCGTAGAGGACCAGCAGATAGAATTGCCGTCCAACCACACCCTAACTACAGAAGTGCGCATCTACGCCCTGATGCGCCTGGGCGTAACGGACAGTCAGGAAATAGCCACCCTCCTCTTCTACTCCACCCAGACCATCTACAACTACAAGTCTTCGATGAGGGCCAAGGCGAAGAACCGCGAAACGTTCGAAAGCGACATCAACCAGCTTTGCCACATTATATAATATGCCACGGAGCAGGGTAAATCCTAACTCCTGGCCACCACGGTTCCGTTCGCCTGATGCGTGGCCAGAACCGTCACCTCGGCAATCTGCACATGCTCGGGAGCAGAGGCGGCATAAAACACCACGTCGGCAATGTCATCTCCGTTGAGAGGCTTCACGCCACGGTACACATTGTCGGCCCGGGCATTGTCGCCACGGAAACGCACGTTGGAGAAATGAGTCTCCACCAAACCGGGCTTCACGTTGGTGACACGCACCTTGGTGTGGGCCACATCGATGCGCAGACCGTCGGAGAGAGCCTTCACTGCAGCCTTGGTGGCACAGTAGACGTTGCCTCCGGCATAGGCGGCATCTCCGGCAATGCTTCCGATGTTGATGACGTGGCCATGGTTGCGCTCCACCATGCCGGGCACGATGAGACGGGTCATCGTCAGCAGTCCCTTGATGTTGGTGTCAATCTGCTCGTCCCATTCCTCCATATTCCCCTCATACTCAGGGTCCAACCCACGAGCCAGTCCGGCATTGTTGACGAGCACGTCGATGTTGCGCCAAGCCTCGGGGATAAAGTCGACAGCCTTCTTGGCCGCTTCCCTGTTGCGCACGTCAAAGGCCAGGGCCAACACCTGCACATGCAGTTCCTGTTCCAATTCCTTCTTCAAGCTTTCGAGCTTTGCCGTGTTGCGGCCCGTGATGATGAGGTTGTAGCCGCCCTTGGCAAAGCGGCGGGCGCAACCCTCGCCTATTCCGCTCGTTGCGCCTGTGATAAGTACTATCTTCATATTTTTTAATGTTGAGTGTTGAATCTTAGAGGATGAGGACTCTCACCTCGGCATTTGTCATTTTCTCAATTTGGTTCATGGGGCGTTTGTAGTAAACGCTCTGCACCGCCTTGTTGATGATGCCGTGGCCCACGGCCAGGATGGTCTTTCCGGGATAGGTCACCTTGAGCCATGTGAGGAAGTTCTGGGCTCTCGACTTCATCCTTTCCAAAGTCTCGATGTTGTCGGGCCAGTCTTTCGGGTCCTTGGGAAGGCTGGGAATCAGCTTGCCCGTGAAGTCGCCCCAGTCGCGCTCCCTCAGCAAGGGTGTGGTGACGATATGGGCCTCCAGTTCCTCTGCAGAAAGCGGTTTTTCCGTCTCCAGATGCGGACGGGCGATGATTTCGCACGTCTCTATGCTGCGATACAGGTCGCTCGACACAAACACGTCGATGGTCTCGTTCGCCATCTTCCCGGCCACTTCTTCGGCCTGCCTGACACCCAGCTCGTTGAGCTTGCCAGGAGTCTGCCCCTGCAATATTTGCGCCTTGTTGTCAACGGTCTCTCCATGGCGCACAAGAAACAATTTTGTCATCATTCTACATAATATTATATTTATCTGCTTACAAAATTACGTTTTTTTGTCGAGAGCAACAAATAATTAGCGTTAAATAAGCCAATATTTCATTTTAAAGTGGAAAACTTCTTGCTTGTTTCAGATTTCTTTCGTAACTTTGCAGAAAATTGCTACAACATTCAAGAAAAATGAAAGTAATACACAGTTCATTGTTCCGCGCCCTCTGCGCTATCGTCATCGGCTGCCTGCTCATCAAATATCGCGAGCAGACCGTCACATGGATCACCATCGCCATCGGCGTGTTGTTTTTCCTTTCGGGCATCATTTCCCTCGTCTCCTATTATGTCACCAAGCGCAATGCCGGGAAGATGCAGGGCCAAGTGCTCTACGACGCCAACGGCAAGAAAGTGTTGGGCGGCATTTCGCCCAGTTTTCCCCTGGTGGGCGTGGGCAGCCTCGTGTTTGGCGTGGCCCTTGCCCTGATGCCGGGCGTGTTTATCTCATGGCTGATGTACATCCTGGCCTTCATCCTCATCCTGGGTGCCTTGTCGCAGTTCTCCAACCTGGTCATAGCAGCCAAGATGGGACGCGTGGGCATCGTCTACTGGATTCTTCCTTCCGCCCTATTGCTTCTGGGCGTGCTGGCCATCATCAGGCCATCCACACTTGCATCCGCCCCCCTCTTCATCATCGGATGGTCCATGCTGGTTTACGGCGTGGTGGAATGTGTGAGTAGCCTCAAGGTTGCCAACAACCGCCGCCGCTGGCAGAAAAGCCAGGCCGGCAACGATGCGGCAGATACCATCCCCGAAGCCGAGGAGGTGACAGAGGGCAACCTGGAAGTCCACTAAGAAAGAACGAAAAAGATCAAGACAATATGAAGAAGATCAAAGCAATCTTTGCCTGGATATGGCACAAAATTTGCGCCTTCTGGACCTGGTACAAGGGCCTCTACAAGGGCAGGGCATGGTACACCAAGACCGTGGCAGCTCTCTTGAGCTGCTTCGTGGGAATCATACTCTACTTGGGCGCGGTAGACATCAATTTCCTGTGGCTCTTCGGCAAGTCGCCGGGCTATTTCTCCGGCATCATGGACCCACAGACCTCCGAGGCTTCGGAGATTTATTCAGCCGACGGCAAGCTCATCGGCAAGTACTTCAACGAGAACCGCACCCCCGTGAAATACGAGGAGGTGAATCCAGCCTTCTTCAAGGCCCTCGTAGACACCGAGGATGAGCGCTTCTACAAACACATCGGCATCGACCCCATCGGCGTATTCGCCGCAGCCAAAGATGCCGTGCTCCATCACAACGGACGCGGTGCCTCCACCATCACGCAGCAGCTGGCCAAGAACATGTTCCGCGTGCGCTCGCAGTATTCCACCGGCCTGCTGGGCAAGATACCCGTGCTGCGCATCCTCATCGTGAAGAGCAAGGAGTGGATCATCGCAGTCAAGCTGGAAACCGTGTTCTCCAAGAAGGAAATCATCACGATGTATGCCAACACTGTAGACTTCGGCAGCAACTCCTACGGCATCAAGACGGCCTCGAAGACCTACTTCAACACCACCCCGGCCGAGCTAACTGTAGACCAGGCCGCCGTGCTCGTGGGCATGCTGAAGGCCACCACCTACTACAACCCCCGCACCAACCCCGAAAACAGCCTGGCACGCCGCAACACCGTGCTCAACAATATGGTGACCCACGGCGACCTCACACAAGAGGAATACAGCCAGCTGAAGGAGAAGCCCATCAAGCTCGACTTCAAGGTGGAGGAAAACTATGACGGGCAGGCCAAATACTTCCGCGAGGCCGTGGCCAACTATCTGAAACACTGGTGTCAGGACGAGGGCTACGACCTCTACGCCAGCGGTCTGAAGATCTACACCACCATCGACACCCGCATGCAGAAATACGCCGAGGATGCGGCGCGAAAGCAGATGGAGCAAGTGCAGCAGAACTTCAACAACCACTGGAACATACGCCGTCAGCAGGCAGGCAAGGGAAAGTGGATGGGCGAAGAACCCTGGCAGGACGAGAACCACAATACCATCCCCAACTTCATACAAGGCATCGCCGAAAAGCAGCCCTTCTACAAAGACCTGATGGACCGCTTCCCCAACAACCCCGACTCCGTGAACTACTACTACCGCGAGTGGATACACCCCGTGAAAGTGTTCGACTATGCCAAGGGAACCGTGGAGAAGATGATGACCTCGGAAGACAGCATCAAGTATATGACCACCTTCCTGCACTGCGCCTTCGTGGCCATGGAGCCACAGACGGGAGCCGTGAAGGCATGGGTAGGCGACATCGACTTCGACCACTGGAAATATGACAAGGTGACGGCTGAGCGCCAACCTGGATCCACCTTCAAACTCTTCGTCTACACCGAGGCCATGAACCAGGGTCTGACCCCCTGCGACAAGCGCCGCGACGAATATATCTCGATGGACGTGTACGACAAGAAGAAGCACGAGATGACCCGCTGGACTCCCAGCAACGCAAACGGCTCCTTCTCGGGCGACAGCATGCCACTGAAGAGTGCCTTTGCCAAGAGCATCAACTCCGTGGCCGTGCGCCTGGGACAGGAGATGGGCATCAAGCGCATCATCGAGACAGCCACGAAGATGGGCATCAACAGTCCGCTCGACGACCAGCCCTCGCTGGCCCTCGGCTCCAGCGACGTAAACCTGCTGGAGATGGCCAACGCCTACAGCACCGTGGCCAACAACGGCAAGCACCACGACCCCGTGCTCGTGACCAAGATAGTGGACCACGACGGAAAGGTGGTCTACGAAGGACCTACCACCGAGGAGCAGGTGATTCCCTACAAGAGTGCCTTCTTGATGCAACAGCTGCTACAGGGCGGCATGCGAGAGCCAGGCGGCACATCGCAGAGTCTCTGGGGCTATGTAGGCAACTACCATGACACCGAGTTCGGAGGCAAGACGGGAACCACCAACAACCACTCCGACGCCTGGTTCATGTGCGTGAGCCCCAAGCTGGTGGTGGGAGCCTGGGTAGGCGGCGAATACCGCTGCCTCCACTTCCGCACGGGAGCCTTGGGACAAGGTTCGCGCACCGCCCTCCCCGTATGCGGCTACTTCCTCCAGACGCTCTTCGCCGACCCCGACTTCAAGCAGTACCACGCCAAGTTTGACAAGCCCCACGACGGCGACATCACGAGCGACATGTACATCTGCGCCAGCTATGCGCCAAAAGCCAGGGTAGACACCACCTCCGTGGACAGCACCGCCTTCAATGAGGAAATCATCCTCGACGAGAACGGCAACCCCGTGGCCAAGGAACTTCCCGCCGGCAAACCCGAGAACGAGACAGAGCTCACCGAGCCTACCACCACAGAGGAAAAGAAAGAAAAGAAGAAGGCCAAGCCCACAGAGCAGCCCATCAACTTCGACGACCTATAAATTAGAAATGTTGAATGTTAAGTGTTAAATGTTAAGTGTTGAATGTTAAGTGTTCAACCTTGCCACGTCATTCACAAGGGCGTAGCCTAATTTAACATTTAACATTTAACACTTAACATTACTATTATGAAGATTGACCTCGACAACCCGGAGCTACAGAACGCGCTCCAAATCATACAGTTTACCCGTCGCTCGCTTTTCCTCACCGGAAAGGCGGGGACGGGTAAATCCACTTTTCTACGCTACATCGCCTCCACCACGAAGAAGAAACACGTGATTCTGGCCCCAACGGGCATCGCCGCCATCAACGCCGGCGGAAGCACACTCCACAGCTTCTTCAAGCTGCCCTTCCACCCCCTGCTCCCCAACGACAGCATGTATTCCGTGCGCAATATCCGCAACACTCTGAAGTACAACTCCGAGAAAATCAAGATTATCCGCGAGGTGGAGCTCATCATCATCGACGAAATCAGCATGGTGCGCGCCGACATCATCGACTTCCTCGACAAGGTGCTGCGCGTCTACTGCCGCAACATGCGGGAGCCCTTCGGGGGCAAGCAGCTGCTGCTGGTAGGCGACATCTTCCAGCTGGAACCCGTAGTGAAGGAAGACGACCGCCGCCTGCTCTCCCCCTTCTATCGCAGCAGTTTCTTCTTCGATGCCAAGGTGTTCGAGCAGTTCAAGCTGGTGAGCGTGGAACTGCGCAAGGTTTATCGTCAGAGCGACCCCGTGTTTATCGGCATCCTCGACCATATCCGCACCTCGCAGGTGCCCCAGCAAGACCTCCGGCTGCTCAACCAGCGCGTAGGAGCCAAGCTCGAAGGGGGCGACGGCAAACTGGCCATCACCCTCTCCACGCGCCGCGACACCGTAGACTACATCAACTCCACCCAGCTGAAGCACCTTCCCGGCGACCCTTGCCTCTTCAGGGGCAGGATACAGGGCGAATTCCCGGAGAGCAGCCTGCCCACGCCCATCGAGCTATATCTGAAGACGGGAGCGCAGGTAATCTTCATCAAGAACGACATCGACCACCAGTGGGTAAACGGCACCCTGGGCACCATCATCGGCTTCGACGACGAGGAGGACGCAAAGATATACGTGCGCACGGAGACGGGACAGGACGTGATGGTGGAACCCGCCAGCTGGAGCAATATGCGCTACCACTTCAACGACGTGGAGAAGAAAATTGAGGAGGAAGAAATCGGAAGATACGAGCAATACCCGATTCGCCTAGCCTGGGCGATAACGGTACACAAGAGCCAAGGCCTGACCTTCAGCCAAGTGAAGATAGACTTCACGGGCGGCGTATTTGCGGGCGGGCAGACCTACGTGGCCCTCTCGCGCTGCACCAGCCTGGAGGGCATCAGCCTGCAAGAACCCCTGCGGCAGAGCGAGGTGTTCGTGAGGAACGAGGTGAAGCAGTTTGCCCGCCACTACAACGACCAGAGCACCATCAACACCGCCCTCACGCAGAGCCAGGCCGACCGCCAGTATCACGATGCCGTGAAAGCCTACGACCAGGGCGATATGCAGAAGGCCCTCGACAACTTCTTCCTGGCCATCCACAGCCGCTACGACATAGAGACCCCCCTGGCCAAACGTTTCATCCGCAAGAAACTGAACAAGGTGAACGAGCTGCAGGCCGAGAACGACCGCTTGAGAGAAGAGCTGAAGAAGAAGGAAGAGGAAAAGAAGAACCAGGAGAAATTTCTCAAGCGCCTTGCCACAGAGTATGTCATTATGGGCAAGGAATGCGAGAAGGAAGGGATGACGCAGGCGGCCATCATGAACTACAAGAAAGCCCTGACCCTATATCCGAACCATCCCGAAGCCAAGAAAAGACTAAAAACATTGAAGCCCCAGGCATGATTGCCCAGGGCTTCAATGTTTTTATCAGTACCTATATTATAGATTTATCAGTACCATTGCACGGCATTGCTGTAGCCGCTTCGCTTGTCATATTTCAATGCGTCCGTCAGTGTGGCGGCGTTGCATCTGAAGGTGAAGTTGTAGCTGGTGTAAGGGGCAAGCACCACCGAGCAACTCATGTTGAAACAGTGAAGGTCGCGGGCCAGCGAGGCCGTGGTCATACTGATCTTCGAGTTCTCGAAGTCATAACCCGAGGAGAAGCTGATATTCCAGCCGTCGCTGATGCGGATATTGCCACTCATATTGAGCGTCTGGGTGAACTTGTAGGGATAGCGCATCGTATTCTCGTTGAACTTCTCGCGCGTTTGGTCTTCCCTCATCGTGATACCATATCCGAAGGTGAGCGACCATGGCATCTTGTAGGCCATGTATCCGTCGGTGTCGGTCTTCGCCTTTCCTCCGCCGCTCTTCTTGGCTGCGGTCTTTCCCTTCTCCATCGTGTCGTCGATATTGCTCTCCACGTCGTTTTCGTCATCGTCGTCGCCCTTCTTCTTGTTCTTGTCCTTGCTGTCATCGTCGCTGCCTCCGCCGAAGAGTTTCTTCAGCTTCTCGGGGTTGAGGGTGAAGGAGAAGTTCTGCGACATACCTTGGAAGATACCGAACCGGCCGCGGCTCCACTCCGTACGGGTGCTCTGCACTACGTTCTTCTGGGCATCCAGTTCATAACCGTAGGTCTTGAACGTGGCGTTCAGACTGAAGGTGTAGTTCTTCCACCATTTCAAGCGCAGCGACATGCCCAGGTCGCTCCAGGGGCGCACTTTGGCCGCCATATTATAGCTGATGTTGAAGTTGAGAGCGTCGATGAGACTCAGCTTCTTATAGCCCGTGGAGTCCTTGTCGCTCTTCACCTTCATCTCCAGGTTGTTGCTCAGGCTCAGGTTGATGCTTCCGCTCTTTCCCTTGCTGGGTGCGGTATAAAGGTTTCCGCTGTAGGGCGAATAGCTCACGAGCGACACATTGCCGTCGGCATCCGTCTTCAGATAGGTGTCATAATATCCATAGCTGGAGGCTCCGAAGTCGGGGTGGTAGGACAAGCTTACGCTCGGCTGCATCATGTGGCGTATGGCCTGTATCTTGTCGCCGAATATCTTGCGGCTGGGCACCCAGAAGCCATAGACGGTGGTCTGGAGGCTCAGGCTGGAGTTCCAGTCATAGAGATTGTAGAATCCGTAGGTGGTGTCGCATTTCACCACCTGCTTCTCCTCGTCCCACGATTGCTTGACCTTGTTGGTCACCATGCGGTCGGTGAAAGTAATCCTTGGCGACACGGTGATATACTTGAAAATCGAGAACGTGGCATCGATGGGTATCGAATGCTGCCATCCGTTGCGCCAGTCCTTCACGAGCGAGCTGTGCATGAGTTTGTTCTCCTTGGTGCTGATGCTGTTGGAGATGTGTCCCGTGTAGCTCATGCTTATCTTCTCATACCATCTCTGCGTTCCCGCCATCTTTTTGCGGCGGAAGGGGTAGAATTTGGCGATGGAGATGTTGAGGTCGGGCAACGTCATGGAGATCGACGAGTCGCGCATGTTCTGCGACAGGTTGGTCGTGGCGCTCAGCGTCATTCCGATGCTGGAGAGCGAGGTGCTCCAGCTCACGGATGAGGTGCGCGTGCTCTGGGTCATGCTCTGCGGGTTGTAGAGCGAACTGAGGTTGTTGCGCTCGTAGCTCGACGTGGCGAAGTTGACGCTCGCCGAAAGCGAACTGTAGGGGTTGGCCTTGGAGTCTTGGCGGTGGCTCCACTGCAGTTTGAAGCTCTCCTGCTTGGTGTAGTCGGGCATGCCCTTGTCGCCGGTGCGGGAGTCTTGGTAGCTGAAGTAGAACGAGCCCGAGTACTTGTATCTCTTGCGGTAGTTGCTGGCCGCCGAGATGCCCCATGAGCCCTTGGTGTAGATTTCGCCCAGCAGCTTGAGGTCCCACTTGTCGCTCATGGCGAAGTAGTATCCGCCGTCGCGCAGGTAGAATCCGCGGTCGCTCTCGTCGCCGTAGGTAGGCATGATGAAACCGCTGCTGTAGCTCTTGGTGAAGGGGAAGAAGCCGTAGGGGATGCCGAGGGGCATGGGCACGTCGCACACCACGAGGTATGCAGGGCCGAACACCACGTCTTTGCCCGGCCTCACCTTGGCACGGGAGAGCGAGATGTAGAAGTCGGGGTGCTTGTCGTCGCAGGTGGTGTAGCGGCCGTGTTGCAGGTAGATTACGCCCGAGGAGTCGCGTTTCGACTTCAGGCCGGTGAGGAATCCGTCTTGCTGCTCCGTATATACATTATTAATAAGTGCCTTCTTGCTCTTGAAGTTGAACTTGATGGTGTCGGTGTCGTAGGTGTCGCTTCCCATCTTGAACACGGGCTTTCCCTTCACTCCGCCATCGGCTGTGGAGTCGGCGGTTCCGCTGGCCCTCACGTTGCTCTTGTCCATGTCCATGGAGATGCGGTCGCTGCTGAGGTCCATGTTGGTGTACTTCACGTTGGAGTTGCCGTAGAGATGGGCCACCTTGCTCTTGGCGTCGTAGACGAGCGAGTCGTCGGCCTTGTATTCCACGGGGGCGTCGATACCGCCCTGCTTCTTTCGTGCGATGCTGTCGAGCGCAATGCTGTCGTCCACCACCTTGTTGTGTTTCCATATAGCCTTCTGCAACGAGTCCATCTTGGTGGTGTCGTTGGCGGCGTCTACCGGCTGGATTTCGTTGCCCAGCGAGTCGAGGTATACGCTGTCGCCCACTGCGAAGGCGGTGGAATCCGGCTCCGGCATCCTCTTCTTTTTCTTCTTGGATGCGGGCGCGCCCGGGTTGGCCACCATGGCGCACGACATGGCGACAAGCAACAGAACGGCTATGGTCTGATCTTTTCTCATTCGAATTATTACTACTTCCTGTCTTCGTGTTCCTCCTTACGCCTCAAAGAGTTTCTCCCACTCCTTGAACCGCTCTACTCCCTCCTGGCCAAACTTGGCGAGGCTTTTCTCCGCCTTCTCCACCGTCTTCTCCTGGTCGAGATGGGTCTTGCTGAAGAATTTGTCGGCGTAGCATATCACCTGCTCCTCCAGAGTCTCGGGCAGAAAGTCTTGCTGCGGCAAGGGTAGATGCTGGGTGATGATTTGTTCTTTTGTAATGCCCGCCCCCGTGTGTCGTTCGCACACGCGGGCATGTCGCTCGTATCCCTCCCGCCGCATCAATTCCGCCCCCAGACGGCCGTGGCAGATGTAGGGTTGCGACCCCATACACCATATGCCAGGCGCATCGGTGAGGAAGATGCCGATGTCGTGAAGCATGGCCGCTTCCTCCACGAATTGCGCGTCGAGGTGCAGTTCGGGATGAGACGAAACAATCTGCAGCGCTTTCTGCGCCACAGATTGGCTGTGACAGACGAGGATACGGCGAAGCTCATCGTCAGCAGGGTAATATTTATCAATGATTGCTTGATAATCCATCTTTTTTTTAATTCTTTCGCTCGATATAGGCGATGACATCGCCCTTGCGAATCTTGCTGCCCTGCTTGGCACCAATCTCCACGAGCTTGCCACCGAGGGCTGCCGGCACTGCCTCGAACTCGCCCCATGAGGTGAGGATGTAGCAGAAAGGCTCGCCCTCCTCATACTCCTTGCCGATGAAAGGCTCCACGGCTGGCTGGCACTCGCCCTCGCCCTGGAACTCCCAGAAAATCTGACCGGCCACGGGAGCCACGATGGCATCAGCCTTGGCGTGCTTGAACTCTGCAAGCTGCTGTGGGGTCAAAGTAGAGCCGAGCTTGGCGTCCTTCGCCTTCTGCAGGTCAGCGAGGAAATTTTTCTTGGCCTGGCCGCTCTTGTAGTTGCGATACTGCTCTGGGTGCATGGCGAGCTCGAAGAGTTCCTCGTCGTCCTGTCCGTAGTCCCAACCGTTCTCGTCCATCTCCTTCTTGAAGTCGTCGAGGGCGTCGGTGAGCAGTGTGTGGGCGTCCACGTCGGTAAATTCGCGGCCCTGCTTCTTGGCAAGCTCCACCAGCTCGGGTGCGATGGTGCCTGGAATCTTGCCGCTCTTGCCGAGAATCATGCCCCACATCGAGTCGTCCATCATCACGAAGCGGCCCTTGCCCTGCTCCATGGTGAGGAGGTTCATCAGGGCGATGTTCTTGGTATACTGGCTGAATGGGGTAACCAATGGTGGATAGCCCACACGTGGCCATACATACTCTACCTCGTCGAAGAGCTTGATCAGGAGGTCGTCCATAGAGAGCTCCTCCTCGCCCTTCTTCTTGCGGATGTTGTTGATGGTCTGGCGCATGCCGCCGAGGTCGGCCATCATAGAGCCCATCATGCCGCCTGGCAGACCGCAGCCGAGCAAGAGGGAAGACATAATCTTGTTGCCCGGGTTGATGAAGTAGCCCAGCCAGTCGTCGATGAACTCCTGGGTCAGGGCGCGGGCCTTCATATAGGCGCTCATGTTCACCTCGGGCACGTCGAATCCCTCGTTCTTCAGCATGCTGATCACGGAGATGATGTCCGGATGTACCTTACCCCACGACAGTGGCTCGATGGCGGTGTCGATGATGTCGGCACCGTTCTGGCAAACCTCCAGGATGCTGGCCATGGAGAGGCCTGGGCCCGAGTGGCCGTGATACTGGATGATAATCTCGGGGTATTTGTCCTTGATCATCTTGGTGAGCTTGCCGAGGAATGCTGGCTGGCCGATGCCGGCCATATCCTTGAGACAGATTTCCTCTGCGCCTGCGGCGATGAGCTCGTCGGCGATGCCCATATAGTACTCCAGTGTGTGTACTGGCGAGTTGGTGATGCAGAGGGCGCACTGTGGAGTCATGCCGCCTTCCTTGGCCCACTTGATAGAAGGCTTGATGTTGCGCACGTCGTTCAGTCCGTCGAAGATACGGGTGATGTTGGTGCCCTGCTTGGCCTTCACCTTATACATGAGGGCGCGCACGTCGTCGGGCACGGGATACATGCGGAGGGCGTTGAGTCCGCGGTCGAGCATATGGGTCTTGATGCCCACCTCGTTGAAGGGCTTGCAGAAGGCCCTCACGGCCTCGTTGGGGTTCTCGCCGGCCAAGAGGTTTACCTGCTCGAAGGCACCACCGTTGGTCTCTACTCGGCTGAAGCATCCCATATCGATGATCACTGGTGCAATCTTAGCCAACTGGTCTTTGCGTGGCTGGAACTTTCCTGAGCTCTGCCACATGTCTCTGTAAACGAGACTGAACTGGATTTTCTTCTTCATTA